>NZ_CAKASO010000013.1:0-86191 GCF_916862475.1 Nocardioides sp. Leaf374 | reverse complement strand
GCCGGCGGACGCCGACGCGCTCGCGGCGGCCGGGGCCGCGGCGGCGGCCGGCTTGGCCGCGGGGGCCGTGCCGAGCACGTCGGCGACGATCTCCACGACCTCCTCGCGCGTCTCGGCGGCGCGCAGCGCGTCGGTGAAGGCCGGCTTCACCAGGGCGCGGGCCAGCTTGGTCAGCAGCTGCAGGTGGGTGGCGTCACCGCCCGCGGGAGCGCTGATGAGGAAGGCGAGGTCGGCCGGCCCGTCCTTGGCGCCGAAGTCGACCGGCGGCGAGAGCCGGGCGAAGGCGAGCGTCGGCTCCTCCACGCCGGCGGTGCGGCAGTGGGGGATGGCGATGCCGCCGGGCAGGCCGGTGGGCGACGTGCCCTCGCGGGCGATCGCGTCGTCGGCGAGCTGCGCGACGTCGGTGGCGCGGCCGGCCTCACCGACCGTCGCCGCCAGCGCACGGATCACGTCGTGCTTCTCCGAGCCGAGGTCCGCGTCGAGGCGGACCAGGTCGGCAGTGATGAGGTCAGACACGTTCACCCTCCTGGGTGTCGAGCAGGTCGCGGACCGCGACCAGGTCCGGGCGGACCTGGGCGGGCAGCGGGATGGTGGTGCCGGGGAGTCCGGCGGCCGCGCTGCCGTAGGCGACGGCGAGCGCGAGTCGTTGGGCGGGCGAGTGCTTGCGCAGGTCGCCCAGCAGGTAGCCGAAGAGGCTGGAGTCGCCCGCACCGACCGTGGAGACCACGGTGGTGGGCGGGGGAGTGGCGTGCCACGCGCCGTCGGCGGTCACGAGCACGGCGCCGTTGCCGCCGAGGGTGGCGAGCACCGTGGAGACACCGCGGTCGACCAGCAGCCGGGCGGCGCGGGCCGCGGCGTGCGGGTCGCGCTCGAGCTCCTCGGCGTCGCCGCCGGTGAAGGAGGCCAGCTCGTCGCCGTTGGGCTTCATCAGGTACGGCGCCGCCCCGGGCAGGGCGTCGACGAGGGCGCGCAGCGGGGCGTCGCTGGTGTCGACCGCCACCCGGGCGGGGGTGTCGCGCACCGCGGTGACGACCTCGGCGTACCAGGAGCTGGGCGCGCCGGGGGGCAGCGAGCCGGCCAGGACGATCCAGTCGGCGCTGCCTGCCCGGCGGCGCAGCGAGTCGACCAGCGCCCGCAGCACCTCGGGGGTCACGTCGGGCCCGGGGCTGTTCAGCTTGGTGGTCGTGCCGTCGGGCTCGGTGATCGTGATGTTCACCCGCGGGCTGCCCGTGCCGTCGACGGGGCGGCAGTCGATCCCGGCGGCCAGCAGCTCGAGCACGAAGGGGTCGTCGGAGGGCGCGGGCAGCACCGCGATCGACGGCACTCCTGCGGCCACGGAGGCGCGCGAGATGTTCACGCCCTTGCCTCCGGCCTGCGAGAGCACCGAGGCCGCGCGCTGCACGGCGCCGCGCTCGAGCGGGGCGTCGAGCGTGACCGTCCGGTCGTGGCTGGGGTTGGGCGTCAGGGTGACGATCATGCGATGACGACCTCCACGTCGTGGTCCTTGAGCTCGACGGCGTGCTCGGGGTCGATGGCGTCGTCGGTGACGAGCAGGTCGACGTCCTCCAGCGACGCGAACCGCACGAGGGCCTCCTGCCCCACCTTGGCGGCGTCGGCGAGCACGACGACCTGGCGTGCGGCGGCGACCATGGCCCGCTTGGTGGCGGCCTCGTCGTGGTCGGGGGTGCTGAGGCCGTGGCCCACGGTGATGCCGTTGGTGCCGACGAAGGCGACGTCGGCGCGCACCAGCTCGAGGGCGGCCACCGTGTCGGCGCCGACGGCGGCCTGCGTCGTCGTGCGCACGCGTCCGGGCAGCAGGTGGAGCTCGATGTGGGGCACGGTCGCGAGGCGGGCCGCGATCGGCACCGAGTGGGTGAGCACGATCAGCTGGTGGTCGCGGGGCAGCAGGCTGGCGAGGCGGGCGGTGGTGGTGCCGGCGTCGAAGAGCACGACCGAGCCGGGCGCGGGCAGCAGGTCGAGCGCGGCCTGGGCGATGCGGTCCTTCTGCGCGACGTTGGCCTGGTCGCGCTCGAGCAGGCCGGACTCGATGGCGGCGAGGGTGTGGGCCGGGATCGCCCCGCCGTGGACACGCCGCACGAGGCCCATCCGCTCGAGGGCCGACAGGTCGCGGCGCACGGTCTCCGTGGTGACCTCGAAGGTCTCGGCGAGCGCGGTCACCGACAGTCGGCCGCGGTCGGCGACGAGCTGGGCCATGGCCTGCTGGCGTTCCTCTGCGTACATTGCCCTCGTCCCCCCTCTCGGTTGCCGGCTCCTGCCGGTCTGGTCGGTCACCGGCTCGGCCGGTGCGGTTCTGCGTTCATGTTGTTTTATCCCCGTTTCTGTTTGACTGTCAAGTGATTCCGGGGATAAGTTGTGGCCATGGTCACCCAGACGTCCACCGACCAGCTCCTCGGCACCCCGGTGGTGCCCGGGCTGGCGACCGGGCCCGCGCTCGTGGTCCGCTCCGAGATCAGCCCCGCCGCGATCGAGGCCTTCGACGGCGCCTCCCTCAACGAGGAGGCCGCCCTGCGGGCCTACGACGACGCCGCGGGCGCGGTCGCGGCCGGCTTCGAGCGCCGCGCGGGCAGCGCCCACGGCGCGGCCGCGGAGGTGCTCACCGCCAGCGCGGGCCTGGCCCGTGACAAGGGCCTGCGCATCGCCGTGCGCAAGCACCTGCGCTCCGGTGAGGACCTGCTGAGCGCCCTCGCCGCCGGCGTCGAGCAGTTCGTGGGCGTCTTCACGCAGATGGGCGGGCTGATGGCCGAGCGGGTCACCGACCTGCGCGACATCGAGCGCCGGGTGCTGGCGCACCTCGTGGGCGAGCCCGAGCCGGGCGTGCCCACGCCGCAGGAGCCCTCGGTGCTGGTGGCCGAGGACCTCGCGCCCTCCGACACCGCGGGGCTCGACCCCACGGTGGTCGTCGCGCTGGTGACCGAGCGCGGCGGGCCCACGAGCCACACCGCGATCATCGCGCGCCAGCTCGGGATCCCCTGCGTGGTCGGCACGGCGGGCGCCATGGGCCTGCGCTCGGGCACCCGCCTGCTCGTCGACGGGTCCACCGGCGTCGTCGAGCTCGACCCCGACGAGGCCGACACGGCCCGCCGGGTCGCGGCCGACCGCGAGGTCCGCGCGGCGGTCGAGGGCTGGACCGGCCCGGGGCGCACCACCGACGGCACGAGCGTGAAGATCCTGGCCAACGTCGCCGACGGCGAGAGCGCCGCTGGGGCGGCCACCGGCCCCGTCGAGGGCGTCGGGCTCTTCCGCACCGAGCTGTGCTTCCTCAACCGCACCGAGGAGCCCTCGGTCGAGGAGCAGGCCGACATCTACTCCGACGTCCTGTCGCCCTTCTCCGGTGAGCGCTACGTCGTCGTGCGCACCCTGGACGCCGGCTCCGACAAGCCGGTCGCCTTCGCCACCCACGACGGGGAGGAGAACCCCGCCCTGGGCGTGCGCGGGCTGCGGCTCTCGTTCGACAACCCCGGCCTCCTGGAGCGTCAGCTCGACGGCATCGCCGCTGCCGCGGAGCGCACCGGCACCGAGACCTGGGTGATGGCGCCCATGGTCGCCACGGTCGCCGAGGCGGCCGGGTTCGCGGAGGCGGTGCGCTCCCGCGGGCTCAAGGCCGGTGTCATGGTCGAGGTGCCCTCCGCCGCCCTGCTCGCCCACCGGATGCTCGAGGTGGTCGACTTCCTCTCGATCGGCACCAACGACCTCACGCAGTACGCCATGGCGGCCGACCGCATGGCCACCGACCTGGCGCACCTCACCGACCCGTGGCAGCCCGCGGTGCTGCAGCTGATCGCCATCACCGCCCACGCGGGCCAGGAGGCCGGCAAGCCCGTGGGCGTGTGCGGCGAGGCCGCGGCCGACCCGCTGCTGGCCTGCGCGCTGGTCGGCATGGGGGTCACCTCGCTGTCGATGGCCTCGGCCGCCGTGCGGTCGGTCGGCGCCCGCCTCGGCACCGTGTCGATGGCCACGTGCGAGGAGGCCGCGGAGGCCGCGCTGTCGGCGCCCGACCCGCAGGCCGCGCGGGCCGCGGTGCTCGCGCTGCTGGAGGGCTGAGCGGGTCCGGGCCGGGGGAGCCCGGCCCGGACCGGCTCCCCACAATGGGGGTCGCGGGTGCGGCGGTGCGCTCGCAGACTCGCTGGGTGAAGCCTGTTGCGCGCCGTGCGGTGACCGGGGCGCTCGTCGCGCTCCTCGCCCTCGCCCTGCCCCTCCTCCCGCTCCTCCCGGCGCCGGGCCCGGACCGGGCCGGGGTCGGCCCCGGCGCGGCTGCGGCGGCCGAGCCGTGGAAGCCCCCCGCGCTGGTGCGCACCATCGGCGGCACCGGTCGCGCCAGCCTCTTCCCCTGGGGCCTGGCGTGGAACCCCGTCTCGCAGCGCTGGATCGTCGGCGACTACTTCAACTACCAGGTGCGCACCTTCGACGCCGACTGGCGCTCCACCGGCGTGCTCCCGCAGCCCAGCGCGGCCTCGGGCGACCCCGAGTCGGTCCTGGCCTCGGTGGCCGTCGACCCGCGCACCGGCGAGACCTACGTCGGCAAGCCCAAGCCCGACACCCTGGCCCACTACGCCGCCGACGGCACGCGACTGCCCGACGTGGTGGTCGATCCGACGTCCGGCTCCCAGACCTACACCGCGTGGGTCACCGTCGACGACGAGGGCTACGTCTGGGTGCTCGACAGCCACCTGTGGAACACCGACGCCGACCCCTCGCGGCTGATCCGCCTGGCCCCCGGCGGGGGCGCCCAGGTCTCCTCGTGGGACCTGTCCTTCCCGGGCCAGAAGCCGGGCCAGTTCTACGGCATCGACGTGGACTCCGACGGACGCGTCTACCTCGCCGACGCCGTCAACCGCCGGGTCCAGGTGCTCTCGCCCGACGGCACCCTGATCCGCTCGATCGGCACCTCCGGCGAGGCCGACGTGCCCGGCGCGCTCTCGGGCGACCTGCGCAGCGTGGTGGTCGACGACGAGGCCGGGCGCCTCTACGTCGTCGACGCGGTGCAGGACCAGGTCGAGGTCTTCGACCTCGAGGGCCGACCGCTGCTGCAGATCGGCGGCCACGGCACCGGGCCCGGGCGCCTCGTCGCCCCGCGCCAGCTCGCCTTCGGGCCCGAGGGCGACCTGTGGGTCAGCGAGTACGGCAACTACCGCATCCAGGCCTTCGACCCCCTGACCGGCGTCTCGCGCGGGGTCGAGCCGACCCCGCTGCCCGAGCGCCCCGGCGGGCAGCTCGGCCAGCCGCGCGACGTCGGCGTCGACCCCGCGACCGGCGAGGTCTGGGTGGCGGACTCCTGGAACCAGCGCTTCTGCCGCTACGCCGCCGACGGCACGTGGACCGGCTGCTGGGGCGGGCGCGGCAACACCCCGCCCTACGGCGTGAAGTACCCCCGCGGCATCGCCGTCGACGCCGCGCGCGACCGCGTCTGGGTGAGCAACAACGCCGGCGGCACCGTCTTCGTCTACGACGACGAGGCCGGCTTCCTCTTCCAGGTCGGCGAGGAGGGCAACCGGCGCAACAACGAGCCCGGCATGCTCGAGAAGCCCTTCGGGATGGCCTTCGGCAGCGGCTACGCCTACGTCGCGGACCCCGGGTCGACCTACGAGAACAGCAGCGCCCAGGTCAAGGTGCTCGACGCCGACACCGGCGCGCAGGTCGCCACCATCGCGCGCAACGCCCGGACCGTGGCCGTCGACGAGGCCACCGGTCTGGTCTACGTCGCCGACACGGGCACCAACCAGCAGAAGATCTACGTCTACGGCCCCACCGGCGGTCCGGCGCTGCGCAGCTTCGGCGGCAGGGGCACCGCGGCCGGCAAGTTCACCGGCCTGTGGGGCGTCACCGTCTCCGACGGCGTCGTCTACGCCACCGACGAGGCGCAGTCGAGGGTGCAGGCCTTCACGACCGGCGGGGCCTTCCTCGGGCGCTGGGGCTCGGTGGGCTCGGGTCCGCTGCAGCTGCGCAACCCCGCCGGCATCACCCACGACGCGGCGGGCCTGCTCTACGTCGCCGACTCCTCCAACGACCGGGTCGTCGTGCTCGACCCGGGCCGCGCGCGCCCGGCGTACCTCTTCTCACGACCCACGCTGTCGCTGACCTCGCCGGCCACGGGCTCGGTCACGCCCGGTCCGGTGGTGGTCGAGGGCCTGGCGGGCGACGACCGGTCGCTGGCCTCGGTGGAGGTGTCGGTGCGCGACCGGGCCACGGGCCTGTGGTGGGACCCGACCACGGCGACCTGGGCGACCGCGCAGACCTGGGGTCTCGCCCCGTGGGCGGGCAGCCCCACCTCGGCCCGGTGGCGGTGGGTCTTCCCCGGCGCCGAGACCGACCACGACTACCACCTCGAGGCCCGGGCCCGCGACGCCGACGGCACGCTGTCGGCGCCGGTGCGCAGCACCGAGGTCTCGGTGCGCGAGCCCGACCCGGTGGCGCCGAGCACCACCGTGACCCCGCCCGCCACCACGCTCCTGCCCGGCACGGTCGCCCTGTCCGGCGACGCGGCCGACGACCGTGGCGTCGCGGCGGTGCGCTGGGCGGTGCAGCACGCGCGCAGCGGGCTGTGGTGGACCGGCAGCGCCTGGTCGGCCGACCCGACCTGGTCGACCGCCACGCTCACGGCGCCCGGCGCGACGGCGACCGGCTGGAGCGCGACCTGGACCCCGCCGGCCGCCGAGCGGTACGTCGTGGTCGCCCGCGCCGTCGACACCGGTGGGGGAGAGGACCCCGTCGGCGCCTCGGCGGGCTTCGTGGTCGGCCTCGCCGAGCCCGACCAGACCGGCGCGGAGACCCGGGTGACGGCACCGACCGCGGGCCAGGTGCTCGCGCCGGGCGACGTGGTCCTCGCCGGCCGCGCCACCGACCTCTCGGGGGTGGGCTGGGTCGACGTGGCGCTGCAGGACCGGACCACGGGCCTGTGGTGGAATGCCGCGACCGGGAGCTGGGGACCCTTCACCTGGAACGACGGCGCCTCGACCCCCGCCGCGCGCTTCGCCAGCCCGACCACGTGGTCCTGGACCTGGTCGGCCCTCGCGCCGGGGTCCTACCGGATGGGAGCACGGGCGCGCGACGGCGGCGGGCGCGTCGACGCCACCCCGGCGTGGGTCGACGTCAGCGTCGGCTGACGCCCTTTTGGGGGCCCCGGCGTGCGCGCGGTAGTCTCCACCGGTTGCCCGCAGCACGTCGTACGCCGTCGCCGCGGGCAGCGGCACCACCTCGCACGACCCTCACACGAACACCGCCGTCCAACGGCCGCGGAACCAGAGTGCCCGGGAGAACAGGCCCCGGCGCGCCGCGCAGCGAACGCCCACCTCGGGCACGGAAGGAGACCGCATGTCGATCGGTACCGACGCGGAGACCAAGAAGAAGATCATCGCCGAGTACGCCACGACCGACGGCGACACCGGCTCGCCCGAGGTGCAGATCGCGCTGCTGAGCCACCGCATCAGCCACCTCACCGAGCACCTCAAGCAGCACAAGCACGACCACCACAGCCGTCGTGGTCTGCTGCTGCTCGTCGGCCAGCGTCGTCGCCTGCTGAACTACCTGCAGAAGACGGAGATCGCCCGCTACCGCTCGATCGTCGAGCGTCTCGGCCTGCGTCGCTGACACCGCGTTGACGGGCGGAGCGGCTGCCCCTCGTGGGCAGCCGCTCCCTCGCATTTACGGCTCCGGGCACTACGCTCGGAGACGGAACAACTGAATCTCCACACCATCTCCACTCACCAGGAGCGACCCGCATCGTCGGCCCGGTCCTCGGTAGTGGCCCTCAGACCCGCCAGGAGGCGGACGCGCTGCGGGCCTCGATCGAAGACCGGCCCCCTCCCAGCAGCTATCGGGAGGGTCACCCACGCGGGATCCTCGTCGCAAGACGCCCGCCACCTCGAGCGGGGACGCCGCGGTCCGCTCCGCGAGCACAGAACAAGGACACCCCTTGACCGAGAACACCACGGCTGAGCCCGTGATCTCCGCCGTCGAGACCGTCATCGACAACGGTCCCTTCGGCACCCGCACCGTCAAGTTCGAGACCGGGCTGCTGGCCCGCCAGGCCGCCGGCTCCGTCACGGCCTACCTCGACGACGACACGATGCTGCTGTCCGCGACCACCGCGGGCAAGCACCCCAAGGACCACTTCGACTTCTTCCCCCTGACGATCGACGTCGAGGAGCGGATGTACGCCGCGGGCCAGATCCCCGGCTCCTTCTTCCGCTCCGAGGGTCGTCCGGGCGAGGACGCCATCCTCACCTGCCGCCTCATCGACCGCCCGCTGCGCCCGACCTTCAAGAAGGGTCTGCGCAACGAGGTCCAGGTCGTCATCACGGTGATGGCGCTCAACCCCGACACCCCCTACGACGTGCTGGCCATCAACGCCGCGTCGATCTCCACCCAGCTCTCGGGCCTTCCCTTCTCCGGCCCGGTCGGCGGCGTGCGCGTCGCCCTCATCGACGGGCGCTGGGTCGCCTTCCCGAAGCACTCCGAGCTCGAGCGCGCCGTCTTCGACATGGTCGTCGCCGGCCGCGTGACCGAGACCGGCGACGTCGCCATCATGATGGTCGAGGCCGAGGCCACCGAGCAGACCTGGACCCTGGTCCAGGGCGGCGTGCAGGCCCCGACCGAGGAGATCGTCGCCGGCGGTCTCGACGCGGCCAAGCCCTTCATCAAGCAGCTGGTCGAGGCGCAGGTCGAGCTGGCCAACGTGGCCGCCAAGCCCGTGCAGGAGTTCCCGATCTTCCTCGACTACGAGGACGACGTCTACGCCGCCGTCGAGGCCGCCGCGCAGTCCGACGTGGCCGCCGCGATGACCATCGGCGACAAGCAGGAGCGCGAGGCCAAGACCGACGAGGTCAAGGCCGCCGTCCTGGAGAAGCTCGCCGGTCAGTTCGAGGGTCGCGAGAAGGAGCTCGGCGCCGCCTTCCGCTCGCTGACCAAGTCGCTGGTGCGCGAGCGCGTCCTGCGCGACAAGGTCCGCATCGACGGTCGCGGCCTGGCCGACATCCGCCCGCTGCACGCCGAGGTCGGCGTGATCCCGCGCGTGCACGGCTCCTCGCTCTTCGAGCGCGGCGAGACCCAGATCCTGGGTGTCACCACCCTCGACATGCTCAAGATGGAGCAGCAGCTCGACACCCTCTCCCCGGAGAAGTCGCGCCGCTACATGCACAAGTACGTCTTCCCGCCGTTCTCCACCGGCGAGACCGGCCGCGTGGGCTCGCCCAAGCGCCGCGAGGTCGGCCACGGTGCGCTCGCGCGCCGCGCCCTGCTGCCCGTGCTGCCCACCCGCGAGGAGTTCCCCTACGCGATCCGCCAGCTCTCCGAGGCCATGGGCTCCAACGGCTCCACCTCGATGGGCTCGGTCTGCGCCTCGACGATGTCGCTGCTCCAGGCCGGTGTGCCGCTGCGCGCCGCCGTCGCCGGCATCGCGATGGGCCTCATCTCCGGCGAGGTCGACGGCTCGACGCAGTACGTCGCGCTGACCGACATCCTCGGCGCCGAGGACGCCTTCGGCGACATGGACTTCAAGGTCGCCGGCACGCGCGAGTTCGTCACCGCCCTGCAGCTCGACACCAAGCTCGACGGCATCCCCGCCGAGGTGCTCGCCGCGGCCCTGACCCAGGCCCGCGACGCGCGCCTGGCCATCCTCGACGTCATGGCCGAGGCCATCGACGAGCCCGAGGAGATGGCGGAGACCGCGCCGCGCATCATCACCGTGCGCGTGCCCGTCGACAAGATCGGCGAGGTCATCGGCCCGAAGGGCAAGATGATCAACCAGATCCAGGACGACACCGGCGCCTCGATCTCCATCGAGGACGACGGCACCGTCTACATCGGCGCCACCAGCGGTGCCGCCGCCGACGCCGCGAAGGCCGCGATCAACGCGATCGGCAACCCGACGATGCCCGAGGTCGGCGAGCGCTACCTCGGCACCGTCGTGAAGACGACGAACTTCGGCGCCTTCGTGTCGCTGATGCCGGGCAAGGACGGGCTGCTGCACATCAGCAAGCTGCGCGGCCTGGCCGGCGGCAAGCGCGTCGACGCCGTCGAGGACGTCGTCGCGGTGGGCCAGAAGGTCCAGGTCCAGATCGCCGAGATCGACGACCGCGGCAAGCTCTCCCTGATCCCCGTGGTCGAGGAGACCGAGGGCGGCGACGACGCCGCCGCGGAGACCGCCCCCGAGGAGGCCTGACCCTTCGTGGTTGCTGCACCCCGGTCGACCCGCCCGAGCACCTCGGGCGGGTCGACCGCTTCCCAGGCCGGTGCGCCCGGCCCCCTCGCCCCGTCCGACCGCGGGCTCGCCGCCCGCGGCACGGGCACGGCCCACACGCTGCAGACCGTCACCGACGCCGCGGGCGCTGTGGTGTCGCTGGTGCGGCGTACGGTCCTGCCCGGGGGTCTGCGGGTCATCACCGAGCACATGGCCGGGGTCCGCTCGGCCAGCATCGGGGTGTGGGTCGGCGTCGGCTCCCGCGACGAGGACGACACCCTGCACGGCTGCTCGCACTTCCTCGAGCACCTGCTCTTCAAGGGCACCGCGGAGCGCTCGGCGCTGGACATCTCCATCGCGCTCGACGCGGTGGGCGGTGAGTTCAACGCCTTCACCGCCAAGGAGTACACCTGCTTCCACGCCCGGGTGCTCGACGACGACCTGCCCCTGGCCGTCGACGTGCTCGGCGACATGATCACCGCCAGCCGCATCGACGGGGACGACGTCGAGGCCGAGCGCGACGTCATCCTCGACGAGATCGCGATGCACGACGACGACCCCGACGACGTGGTGCACAACCTCTTCGCCGAGCAGGCGTGGGGCTCCACCTCACCGCTGGGCCGCTCGATCGCGGGCACGGAGGAGTCGATCACCGCGATGACGCGCGAGCGCATCGTGGCCTTCTACCGGCGCCACTACCGCCCCGCCACCATGGTGGTCGCGGTGGCCGGCAACGTCGACCACGACGTGGTCGTGGCGCAGGTCGAGGCCGCCTTCGGCCGCGGGGGGTTCCTCGACGGCGACGAGGAGCCGGTGACCCTGGCACCGGACGACGCGGCCGGCGGGCGGGCCCTGCTGCCCGTGCGCCCCGGCACGGTGGCCACGACCCGCCCCTTCGAGCAGGTCAACGTCGTGCTCGGCATGGAGGGCATCACCCGCAACGACCCTCGCCGCTTCGCGCTCGGGGTCATCAACACCGCCCTGGGCGGCGGCACCTCCAGCCGGCTCTTCCAGGAGGTGCGGGAGCGTCGCGGACTGGCCTACTCGGTCTACTCCTTCGAGAGCCACCACCTCGACTCCGGCCTGGTCGGGGTCTCGGTGGGCTGCCTGCCGGCCAAGCTCGACGACGTGCTCGCCGTGGTGCGCGCCGAGCTGGCCCGGGTGGCCGCCGAGGGCATCACCGCCGAGGAGCTCGAGCGCGGCAAGGGCATGCTCCGCGGCGGCCTCGTGCTGGGCCTGGAGGACTCCGGCTCGCGGATGTCACGGCTGGGCAAGGCCGAGCTGGTCTACGACGAGCTGCTCGGCATCGACGAGGTCATCGAGCGCATCGACGCGGTGACCCTGGAGGAGACCCGGCAGATCGCGGCCGAGATCTTCGCCCGCCCCGAGATCCTCGCGGTCGTCGGGCCGGCCTGAGCCGGCCCCGCCCCGCGCCGCGCGTGTCGGGCGGCGCGTGTCGGGCGGCGTTGTCGGCCGGTGTCGGGCGGCGCGCTCAGCGCCGTCCGACGATGCCGACCACCGAGGGCACCTTGCGCTGCACGACCTGCACGCGGAAGCCGCCCTCGGCGAGCGCGGCGGAGCACTTCTCGACGATGGTCGGGACCTCCTCGGGGCGCGTGGCCTCGAAGAAGAGGTAGACCGCGCCGCCCGGCACGACCCGCTCGTGCAGCAGTGCGATCTCGTCGGCGCAGTCGCGCACCCAGAAGAGGTTGACGTTGAAGGCGTAGACCTTGTTCAGGCGCTTGACCGGCACCCGCAGGGTGGCCAGGTCGATCTGGCGCACGGTGAGGCGCCCCGACTCGACGTAGCGCGCGCAGCGGCGCTTGGTGCGGTCGACGCCGGACTCCGAGCGGTCGATCGCGAAGAGCTTGCCGGTCTCCAGCCGGCTGCAGATCAGCTCCGCGCCCGCGCCGGGACCGCACCCGATCTCGAGCACGTGGTCTCCCGGCTGGACGTCCATGAGGTCGACCGACCAGCGGATCCGGGCCGGGATCGTCTGCAGCACCATGGGGGCAAGACTGCCAGAAGTCCGCGAGCGCGTGGCCGGTAGGTTGGCGCTGTGGAAGCAGCGCAGTCGCAGGACGGTCGGCAGGGGCACGCCCCGGGAGCCCTGAGGGTCGGTGTGCTCGGCGCGCGCGGCAAGGTCGGCAGCGCCGTCTGTGCCGCGGTGCGCGGGGCCGAGGGCCTCGAGCTCGTCGCGCAGGTCGACGCCGGTGACTCCCTCGACGTGCTGGCCGAGCAGCGGGTCGAGGCCGTCGTCGACTTCACCCACCCCGACGTCGTCATGGGCAACCTCGAGCGCTGCGTCGCCGAGGGCGTCCACGCCGTCGTCGGCACCACCGGCTTCGACGAGGAGCGCCTGGCCACGCTGCGCGGCTGGCTGGAGGACTCCCCGGGCACCGGGGTGCTCATCGCCCCCAACTTCTCCATCGGCGCGGTGCTGATGATGCGCTTCGCGGCGCTGGCGGCGCCCCACTACGAGTCGGTGGAGATCGTCGAGCTGCACCACCCCGACAAGGCCGACGCCCCCTCCGGCACGGCTCGTCGTACGGCGGAGCTCGTCGCCGCCGCCCGCCGCGAGGCGGGGCTGGGCCCTGCGCCCGACGCGACCTCGACCGCCCTCGACGGGGCCCGCGGGGCCGACGTCGACGGCGTGCCGGTCCACGCCCTGCGGGTGCGCGGTCTCGTGGCCCACCAGGAGGTCGTGCTCGGCGGCGTGGGGGAGACCCTCACCATCCGCCACGACTCCCTCGACCGGGCCTCCTTCACCCCCGGGGTGCTGGCCTCCCTGCGCGTGATCGGGTCGCGACCGGGCCTCACGGTGGGGCTGGAGCACCTGCTCGACCTGGGCTGAGGGTCGACCGGGGGGTCGACCGGTCCCGGGGCCGGACCGGAGCGCGAGGGGTCGGGCGCCGCTGGCCGACGGCCCGTCGTCACGCCCTGCGCCGACGCGGCGTCGCGGACATCTGCAGGTTCGTGCGATGCACGAACCTGAGGTGCGGCGCCGGTTCCGCGCGCGCCCCCCGCTTGGCAGGGTCGTCCCCGACGCCGTCCCTCCGGACGGCGCGGGCGAGAGGGATGCACGCATGAGAAGGACCACGGGGATCGCGGCGGCCGCAGTGCTGGCGCTCGGGGCGCTCGGCGCCCAGACCACCGGCGCGCTCGCGGGCCCCGGGGAGGGCCCGTCCGCCGGCCCCGCCGCGGGCGGCACGGTGCAGCAGCTCGACGGCGCCACCGGCGCGGCGCGCGACGCGGTCGCGGCGCTCGCCGCCCACCCCCGCGCCGCGCTCGCCGCCCCGGGCCAGCAGGTGCGCGCCACCCAGACGATGCTCGACCCCAGCGGCGCCACCCACGTGCGCATGGAGCGCACCTACCGCGGCCTGCCCGTGCTGGGCGGTGACCTGGTGGTCCACCAGGGCGCCTCCGACGCCTGGCGCGGGGTGAGCCAGTCCCTCGACACCCCCCTCGACCTGTCGGTCACGCCCACCGTCACGGCCTCCCGTGCCGCCGCGCGGACCACCGCGCCGACGGCGCAGACCCGTGCGATCGAGGACATGGAGGTGTCCGCCGACCAGGCCCCCCGCCTGGTCGTCGACGCCCTCGCCGGCGCTCCCCGGCTCGCGTGGGAGGTCGTCACGACGGGTCGTCAGGACGACGGCACCCCCAGCCGTCTGGCCAGCTACGTCGACGCCCGCACCGGCCAGGTGCTGCGCCGCGAGGAGCAGATCCAGACCGTCGACGGCTCCGGCCAGTCGCTCTACGGCGGCACGGTGCCGCTGCAGGTCGCGCCCGCGGGATCGGCGTACGAGCTGCGCGACGTGACCCGCGGCGGCACCTACACCGTCGACCTCGCGGGCAAGCAGGACTCCGCCCTGTGCGGTGTGCTCGGCGTCGGCTGCGCCACCGGCAAGGTCGTCTCCAGCCCCACGACGAGCTTCGGCAACGGCACGACCAGCGACCCCGACTCCGCCGGCGTCGACGCGCAGTACGGCACCGACGTCACGTGGGACTACTACTCCGACGTGCACGGTCGCGAGGGCATCTTCGGCGACGGCTCGGGGTCCTACAACCGGGTCCACTACGGCAAGAACTACGTCAACGCCTTCTGGGACGGCGAGAAGATGACCTACGGCGACGGTGACGGCACCAACTTTGGTCCGCTCGTCTCCCTCGACGTCGCGGGCCACGAGATGTCGCACGGCGTCACCGAGAACACCGCCGGCCTGACCTACTCGGGGGAGTCGGGCGGTCTCAACGAGGCCACCTCCGACATCTTCGGCACCATGGTCGAGTTCTACGCCGCCAACCCCGCCGACCCGGGCGACTACCTGATCGGCGAGGAGTTCGACCTGAAGGAGAAGGTCGGCTTCCGGCGCATGGACGACCCGATCGCCGACGGCAGCTCGCCGAACTGCTACTCCGCCGACACCAAGAACCTCGACGTCCACTACTCCTCGGGCGTGGGCAACCACTTCTTCTACCTGCTCGCCGAGGGCTCGGGCGCCAAGACGATCGGCGGGGTCGCGCACCGCTCGACGACCTGCGACGGCTCTACGGTCACCGGCATCGGCCGCGACCAGGCCGACGCGATCTGGTTCCGCGCGCTGACGGTCTACATGACCTCCGGCACCACCTACTCGCAGGCCCGGGCGGCGACGCTGTCCGCCGCCCGCGACCTCTACGGCGCCGGGAGCGCCCAGGAGTCGGCGGTGGCCGCGGCCTGGAGCGCCGTGAGCGTGGCCTGACCCGGCACGCCCCCTGACCGTGGGCTCGTGCCGGACGGAAACGGCACGGTCCCACCTGGTCGCGGACCCGGTCCTCCGTGGGGGAGGGACCGGACGCGACGAAGGCCCGCACCCCTCGGGGTGCGGGCCTTCATCTGTCCCTGTGTCGCTGTCCCGGTGTCGCTGTCCCTGTGCCGCTGTCCGGGCGCGTCGCTGTCCGTGGGCCCGCTCAGGGCTCGACGGTGACCTTGATGGCCTCGCCGGCCTTGACGATCGCGAAGGCGTCGAGGGCGCGCTCGAGCGGCACGTGCTCGGTGATGAGGTCCTTGACCGGCACCTGACCGGTGGAGATGTACTCCAGCGCGCGCTTGTTGTGCTCGGGGGCCGATCCGTTGGCGCCGTGGATGTGCAGCTGGCGGTAGTGCACGACGTTGGAGTCGCAGGTGATGGTCGGGTCGGTCTTGGGCAGCCCGCCGAAGAAGGAGATGCGGCCGTTGCGCGCGGCCATGGCGATGGCCTGCTCCTGGGTGACGTTGGCCGCGGTGGCGGTGATGATGACGTCGGCGCCGCGACCGTCGGTGAGCTCCATGACCCGCTCCACGACGTCGACCTCGGCGCCGTTGATGACCTCGTCGGGCTGCACCGCGTCGGCCGACATCGCCAGGCGGGCGGCGTTGACGTCGACGAGGAAGACCTTGCCGACCTTGTGCACGCCGCGGGCGATGCGGATGTGCATGCAGCCGATCGGGCCGGCGCCGAAGACCACGAGGGTGTCGCCCTCCTCGATGTCGAGCAGCTCCTGGGCGTTGATCGCGCAGGCGAAGGGCTCGGCGGCCGAGGCCTCGTCGTAGCCGACGTTGTCGGGGATCCGGTTGAGCCCGTCGACCTTGAGCACCTGCTGCGGCACGATCATGTACTCGGCGAAGCCGCCGTCGTACTGGTAGCCGACCGAGGTCTGGTTCTGGCAGACCGCCATCCACCCCTTGCGGCACTCGTGGCACTCCCCGCACGGCACGGCGGCGATGACCTGGGCCCGGTCTCCGACGGCCCAGCTGCTGCCGTAGGTGGCGTTGACGTCGGCACCGACCTCGACGACCTCGCCGGCGATCTCGTGGCCGATGGTGCGCGGGGGAGTGAGGTTCTGGTGGCCGTTGTGGAAGATCTTCACGTCGGTGCCGCAGGTGGAGCAGTTCTTCACCTTGAGCTTGACCTCGCCGGGCCCGCACTCGGGCTCGGGCACGTCCTCGAGCCGGACGTCCTCGGGGGCGTAGAACCGCAGGGCCTTCATGTGTCTCCTCCAGGGGTGCTGTCGACGGGAGTGACCGCGGTCACCCACGGATCACCCTAGACCTCGGCCGCGGGGCCGGGGCTCGCGCCGACCCTACCCGCGTTTGTGTGGAAACGCACCCGCTTGTGTTGGTTTGTTGCTTGACGACCCCCCATGGTGGGGGATATAAACAGCGAAACGAAGGTGGGTGACCGCGGTCACAGATCGTCCGACCCGCCTCGACACGGGATCCCGGCTCTGCCGGGCTGTTCGAGAGAAGGCGCCATGGCCAGCACCACCCACACAGCACCCGGAAGGTCGGGGGCACGCGTCCACGTCCAGCGGTTCGGGACCTTCCTGTCCAACATGGTCCTGCCCAACATCGGGGCCTTCATCGCCTGGGGCCTGATCACGGCCCTGTTCATCGAGGCCGGCTGGATCACCCTCATCGGCGACAAGCTGGGCTACTCGGGGGGCTACGGCTTCGTCGAGGACCTCGGCGCCTGGGGGTCCGGCGCCGACGGCACCGGGATCGTCGGCCCGATGATCACGTACTTGCTGCCGCTGCTCATCGGCTACACCGGCGGCAAGATGATGTACGACGGCAACATGCGCGGCGGCGTGGTCGGCGCCATCGCCACCATGGGTGCCATCACCGGCGCCAGCGTGCCGATGTTCCTCGGGGCCATGGTGATGGGCCCGCTGGGCGGCTGGTCGATGCGCAAGCTCGACGCGCTGTGGGACGGCAAGATCCGCCCCGGCTTCGAGATGCTCGTCAACAACTTCTCCGCCGGCATCTGGGGCGGCTTCCTCGCCATCATCGGCTTCGTGGTGGCCGGACCCTTCGTGGAGGCCTTCAGCGACGCGGCCTCCAACGTCATCGACACCCTGGTCGAGAACAACCTGCTCCCGCTGACGTCGATCTTCATCGAGCCAGCCAAGATCCTCTTCCTCAACAACGCCGTCAACCAGGGCATCCTCACCCCGCTCGGCACGTCCGAGGCCGCCGAGAACGGCAAGTCGATCCTCTTCCTGCTCGAGGCCAACCCCGGCCCGGGCCTCGGTCTGCTGCTGGCCTTCATGTTCTTCGGCAAGGGTGCGGCCAAGGCCTCGGCCCCCGGCGCCATTGTCATCCAGTTCATCGGCGGCATCCACGAGATCTACTTCCCCTACGTGCTGATGAAGCCGATCCTGGTGCTCGCGGTGATCTCCGGCGGCATGGCCGGCATCGCCACCAACCTGGTCTTCGACTCCGGCCTGCGCTCGCCGGCCTCGCCCGGCTCGATCATCGCGGTGTGGGCGGCAGCCCCGCCCAGCAGCCTGCTCGGGGTCACGGCCTCGGTCGTCGTGGCCGCGGGCGTGTCGTTCCTCGTCGCCTCCTTCCTGCTCAAGCTCGACCGCTCCGAGGACGCCGGCGACCTCGCCGCGGCCACCGCGGACATGGAGGCCCGCAAGGGCAAGAAGTCGTCGGTGGCCTCCGCGCTGACCGGTCCGGGTGCGGGCACCGGGGCGATCCACTCGATCGTCTTCGCCTGCGACGCCGGCATGGGCTCCTCCGCGATGGGCGCCTCGGTGCTGCGCAAGAAGGTCCAGGCCGCCGGCTTCTCCGACGTCAGCGTCACCAACAAGGCGATCTCCAACCTGCGCGACGACGTCGACCTCGTGGTCTCCCACCAGGACCTCACCGACCGGGCCCGGCAGCGCAGCGGCTCGGCCCTCCACGTGTCGGTCGACAACTTCATGCAGAGCCCCGCCTACGACGAGATCGTCGACCTGCTGCGCCAGCGCAACGGCGCAGGCGGTGCCCCGACCCCGGCGTCGGCGGAGGAGGAGGGCGCCCTCGGCGGCGCGCTCCTGGCGCGCGAGTCGATCGTGCTCGACGGCACGGCCCGCACCCGCGACGACGCCATCACCGAGGCCGGCCGACTGCTCGTCGCCGCCGGGGCCGCGGAGCCGGCGTACGTGGAGGCGATGCACGAGCGCGAGGCGTCGGTGTCCACCTTCATGGGCAACGGCCTGGCCATCCCGCACGGCACCAACGAGGCCAAGTCCTCGGTGCACCGCACCGCGATCTCGCTCGTGCGCTACTCCGACGGGCTGGACTGGAAGGGCAAGCAGGTGCGCTTCGTCGTGGGCATCGCCGCGGTCGGCAAGGACCACCTCAAGCTGCTGGGGCGCATCGCCGAGGTGTTCCTCGACGACGACCAGGTCGCGCGGCTGGAGCGGGCCTCCACCACCGACGAGGTGCTCGAGGTGCTCGGCCAGGTCCAGCCCGCCTGACCCGGCCCGCTCGCGCCCCTGCCCGACCATGCACGGCCCCCGGCTCCGGCCGGGGGCCGTCGTGCGTCGCGGCGCCCGGCGACCAGGTGTGGCCGGGCGGTCAGACGGACAGGCGCAGGAGTGCTGCGGTCGCCGCGGCCCCGACCACGACGACGAGGAAGGGCGCCCGGGCCAGGAGCAGCAGCACCGCCGCGCCCAGACCGGCCAGGCGGGCGTCGACCTCGAGCCGCCGGTCGCCGGCCAGCACCTGCACGGCGACGAGCGCGGCGAGCAGCGCCACCGGCAGCAGGTCGGCCACCCGCCGCACGACCGGACGCTCCAGCACCCGCTCGGGCACCGAGAGCCCGGCCAGCTTGAGCAGGTAGCAGCCCACGCCCGCGCCCAGCACGGCGACCCAGGTCGCGCTCACGACGCCGCCCCCGCTGCCGCCCCCGGGGCCGTCCCCGGGTCGGGCCGGTCGCGGCGCAGCACGCCGACCAGCAGCGCCACCCCGCCCGCGACGAGCACGGGCACGCCCGCGGCCGTCAGGGGTACGGCACCCAGCGCCACACCGGCCGCGGCGAGCGCCACCAGGCGGGTCGGCAGGTCGCGCAGCCGCGGCCAGAGCAGGGCCAGGAACGCCGCACCCACCGCGGCGTCGAGGCCGAGGGCGCGGGGGTCGCCGAGCGACTCACCGGCGAGGGCGCCGAGGAGGGTGGCGAGGTTCCACAGCGCGAAGACGGACAGGCCGGTCGACAAGAACCCCAGACGGGCCAGCGCGGTCGTGGGGCGCGCCACCGCCATCGCGGTCGACTCGTCGATCAGCAGGTGGGCGGCCAGCGCCCGGCGACGCCCGCGCCAGGCCAGCAGCGGGGCGAGGCGCAGCCCGTAGAGGGTGTTGCGGGTGCCGAGCAGCAGCGCGGTGACCGCACCCGAGACGGGGCTGCCGCCGACGGCGAGCACGCCGACGAGCGCGAACTGCGAGGCCCCGGTGAACATCAGCAGCGACAGGACGCAGGTCTGGGCCACGTCCAGCCCCGACGAGACCGACACCGCGCCGAAGGAGAGGCCGTAGGCGCCGGTGGCGAGCCCGATGCCGAGGCCGTCGCGCACGATCGCGCGCCGCTGGGCACGCTCACGGCCCGGCTCCTGGCCCGGTCCTCCGACCGGCTCCCCGGTGGGCTCGTGGGCCGCGGGAGGCTGCCCGCCGTCGCCGGGTGGGGTGGTCACGGGCGCCGCGTCAGACCAGCGAGGTGTGCAGCCGCACCTGCGAGACCACGGTGGTGCCGTCGCCGGTGAGGTCGAGGCGGCGGTGGGCGCCGTCGGCGGCCCAGCCCGCGCCCACCAGGAAGGCCCGGAGGACGTCGTCGGCCGCCACCGACCACAGCACGGCGCGGGTGAAGCGGTCGGCCTGCAGGGTCTCGGCCGCCGCCTGCAGCAGCCGCGACCCGTGGCCGCGCCCGCGGTCGGCCGCGGCCACGACGAGCTCGACGACCTCCGCGTCGGCCACCGGGTCGCAGTCGGGGTCGGCGGCGGGGGTGAGCACCACGAAGCCGGTGGGCCGGTTGCGCTCGAGGGCGACGAGCACGCGGTTGCGGGCGTCGGCGGGGCGGGCCAGCGACCGGGCCCAGGTCTCGGCCGCGGCCGCCTCCGCCTCGGGGCCGCTCGGCAGCGCGTCGACCGGCACGGCCCCGGCGTACAGGTCGGGCCAGGCGCGCAGCTGGAGGGCGGCGATGGCGGCGGCGTCGTCGGCCCACGCCACCCGCACGGACACGTCGGGGCCGGCAGAGCTCATGGCGCGATCCTCGCAGCACCCGGCGGCCCCGGGCCGTTGCCCCCCGGGACTAGGGTCGGAGCCATGGAGATTCGTAACCTCGGAAAGAGCGGCCTGAAGATCTCGGCCATCTCGTACGGCAACTGGCTCACCCACGGCTCGCAGGTCGAGGAGGACGCCGCCCTGGCCTGTGTGCGGCAGGCGCTGGAGGAGGGCATCACGACCTTCGACACCGCCGACGTCTACGCCAACACCGCCGCGGAGAGCGTGCTCGGCCGGGCGCTCGCCGGCGAGCGGCGCGAGGGCCTGGAGATCTTCACCAAGGTCTACTGGCCCACCGGCCCCGGCGCCCACAACGACCACGGCCTGTCGCGCAAGCACATCATGGAGTCGATCGACGGCTCGCTCTCGCGCCTCGGCACCGACTACGTCGACCTCTACCAGGCCCACCGCTACGACTACGAGACCCCGCTCGAGGAGACGATGGAGGCCTTCGCCGACGTCGTCCACTCCGGCAAGGCGCTCTACATCGGCGTCTCGGAGTGGCGCGCGGAGGAGATCCGGGCCGCCCACGCGCTGGCCCGCGAGCTGCGCATCCCCTTCGTCTCCAACCAGCCGCAGTACAACATGCTGTGGCGCGTCATCGAGTCGGAGGTCGTGCCGACCTCGGAGGAGCTCGGCATCGGCCAGGTCGTCTGGTCGCCGATCGCGCAGGGCGTGCTCACCGGCAAGTACAAGCCCGGCCAGGACGCCCCCGCCGGCTCGCGCGCCACCGACAGCAAGGGCGGCGCCGACATGATCAGCCGCTGGATGAAGGACGACGTGCTCGAGCGCGTGCAGCAGCTGCAGCCCATCGCCGACGAGGCCGGCCTGACCCTGGCCCAGCTGGCGATCGCCTGGGTGCTGCACAACCCCAACGTCTCCTCCGCGATCATCGGGGCCAGCCGCCCCGAGCAGGTCACCGACAACGTCAAGGCCGCCGGCGTGAAGCTGGAGGACGAGGCGCTGCGCCGCATCGACGAGGTGCTCGACCCCGTCGTCGAGCGCGACCCGGCCAAGACCCAGTCGCCGAGGACCCGGGACTTCTCCGACCGCTGAGCCCCGACCGCCCTGGGCGTCGCCGCCCCGGACGCGCACCGCCCCCCGACCGGCTCGGTCGGGGGGCGGTGTCGTGCCGGGGTGTGGTGCCGGGGCTGCCGGGTCAGCGGTAGTGCTCGGGCAGGCTCTGGCCGAGCTTCACCTTCGCCTTGGGCAGCCGCATGAACTTCATCTGCAGCGCGCGGGTGAGCGCGTAGTACGTCGTGCCCTTGAGCGCGGTGTCGGGGAAGCGTCGCTTGAGCTCGCGTCGCATCTTGAAGCGCAGGAAGACCATGTCGAGCACGACGAGCAGCAGCGTGCCGAAGAGGATGGTGTTGCCGATGCCGGCCAGCGTCGCGTTGCCCGAGTAGGTGAGGATCATCGTGATGATCAGCAGCGGGATCATCAGCTCGATGAAGGAGAAGCGCACGTCGACGAAGTCGCGGATGAAGCTGCGCACCGGCCCCCGGTCGCGGGCCAGGAAGTAGCGCTCGTCGCCCTCCTTCATCGCCTTGCGGACCTTCTGGCTCGACTCCACGCGCGCGGCGCGCTGGGCCTGGGCCTGCTCGCGTCGCGTGCGCGGCACCTTGGCGCGGGCACGGGCGGCGGCCTCGGCCTCCTTGCGGGTGGGCGTCGGGCGCCCCTTGCCGCCGGGCTTGACGACCGGCGGCGCCTCGGTGGTGGTGTCGGACTTGCTGCGACCAAACAACGCGGTGACCTCGTGACGGGCGGGGAGCGGACGGAGAGGGTGCTGAGCGTGAGGGCGGCCCCGCGCACCTGCCCGGTGCCAGCCTACCGGCGTCGTGGCGCCGTCGGCGGTGCGGTGGCAGTGCGGTGACGGTGTGCCGGAGGTGCCGCCCGGCCGCCCGTGCGTGCCCGTGCCCCGGTGGCCGTGGCCGGTGTTGCCGCGCGGCCGTAGGGTGAGCACCACAGCCGCACCCGTCCGGAAGAGGGACCAGCACCCCATGAGCCTCATGAAGCGCATCAGCCTGATCTTCAGGTCGAAGGCCAACACCGCCCTCGACCGTGCGGAGGACCCCCGCGAGACGCTGGACTACAGCTACCAGCGCCAGCTCGACCTGCTCTCGAAGGTCCGCCGCGGCGTGGCCGACGTCGCCACCAGCCGCAAGCGCGTCGAGCTGCAGGTCAACCAGCTCGAGCAGCAGGGCGCCAAGCTCCAGGGCCAGGCCCAGAAGGCCATCGACATGGGCCGCGAGGACCTCGCCCGCGAGGCGCTCACGCGCAAGTCGGCCCTCAACGGCCAGATCGACGACCTCAAGGCCCAGCACGCGCAGCTCCAGGGCGAGGAGGAGAAGCTGACCCTCGCCCAGCAGCGCCTGCAGGCCAAGGTCGAGTCCTTCCGCACCCGCAAGGAGACGATCAAGGCCACCTACACCGCCGCCGAGGCCCAGACCCGCATCAACGAGGCGATGTCGGGCATAGGCGAGGAGATGGGCGACATCGGCCTGGCCATGCAGCGCGCCGAGGACAAGACCGCGCAGATGCAGGCCCGCGCCGGCGCCATCGACGAACTGATCGCCTCCGGTGCGCTCGACGACGCCAGCTCCCTCAACCGCGGCGACGACATCAGCCGCGAGCTCGACGCGATGAGCTCGCAGTCCGACGTCGAGGCCGAGCTCGCCCGGCTCAAGGGCGTCTCCGCCCCGGCGCAGCCGCAGGCCATCGAGGGCGGCGACGGCGGCGACATCCTCGCCGCCGAGCCGCAGAGGGCCGAGCAGCCGCGGGACGGCCAGGCATGATCGTCCGCATCCTCGGCGAGGGGCAGTACGACGTCGCCGACAACGCCCTCGACCGTCTCAACGCGCTCGACGCCGCGGTGGAGACCGCCGTCGAGGCCGGCGACGAGGACGCCTTCGCGCCGGCGCTGCACGCCCTGCTCGAGGGCGTGCGCACCGTCGGCGTGGCCCACGCCCTCGACAGCCTCGACGAGTCCGACCTCATCCTCCCGCCCGCCGACGCCAGCCTGGCCGAGGTGCGCGAGATGCTGGCCGACGACGGGCTCATCCCCGGCTGACCCGCCGTGGGGCCCCGTCCTCCCGCCCCAGGCCGCTCACAGGGTCCTCTTGGGCCGGTCGGGGACACTGGGGTCATGGCCCACTCCCGCTTCGTCAAGGACCGCGGCCTCACCGCGCGGATGACCCTCGTGATGTTCCTGCTCGGGCTGCTCTTCGTGGTGCTCGTCGTCGGGCTGATGGCGGCCTTCCGCAGCCCGGGGCTCGGTCTGCTCATCGGCGTCGCCGGCCTCGGGCTGGTGTGGTGGCAGTGGTACTCCTCCGACACCGTGGCGATGAAGGCCATGCGGGCCCGCGAGGTCACCCCGCAGCAGGCCCCCGAGCTGCACGGCATGATCGACCGGTTGTGCGCCCTGGCCGACATGCCGAAGCCGCGGGTCGGCATCGCCGACAACCGGCTGCCCAACGCCTTCGCCACCGGCCGGTCCCCGGAGCGCGCCGTCGTGGTCGTCACCACCGGCATCATGCAGACCCTGAACGCCGAGGAGCTGGAGGGCGTGCTCGCCCACGAGCTCTCCCACGTCGCGCACCGCGACGTGCTGGTGATGACCGCGGCCTCCTCGGCCGGCATCCTCGCCGGCACCCTCACCCAGGGCGCGCAGTACGGCGCGATCTTCGGCGTCGGGCGCCGCGACAACAACAACGGGCTCCCGGTGTGGCTGCTCGTGCTGCTGGTCAGCGTGGTCACCTACGCCGTGAGCTTCGTGCTCATCAAGGTCCTCTCGCGCTACCGCGAGCTCTCGGCCGACCGCTCGGGGGCCTACCTCACGATGAACCCCCAGGGACTGGCCTCCGCGCTGCAGAAGATCACCGGCGAGATCAACACGATCCCGCAGAAGGACCTGCGCGCCTCGCAGTCGATGAACGCCTTCTTCATCGCCCCCGCCGTGCGTGGCGCCTCGCTGAAGAGCCTCACCAGCACCCACCCCTCCCTCGAGCAGCGCCTCGAGCAGCTGGCCCGCATCCAGGTCGAGCTCGGTCGGCCGGCGCTCTGATGGGCTTCCTCGACGCGATCCTGGGGCGCACCACCCCCAAGCAGGCCAACCTCGACGCGCTCTTCCTCGTGCCCAGCGCGGCGATCACCCTGCAGGCCTCGGCCGGTCTGCGGCCCACCGGCTCCGGGGCGGTGTGCTACCGCGCCGCCGGCGGTGCCGCCTTCGGGCAGGTCGAGGCCGACATCCTCGCGCTGCTGCGCGACGCCCCGGACGCTCCCGAGGTGCGCACCAGCCGCGACGAGTTCGGCTTCACCTGGCTGGTCGTCGACGACGACCCCGACGACGTCGCGGGACTGTGCACCGACCTCCACGCGGTCAACACGACCCTGGAGGCCCACGGGTTCGGTCCCGGGCTGCTGTGCTCCCTGGTGCCCTTCCAGGACGCCTCCGGGCGTCGGGTGGGGCTGGTCTACCTCTACAAGCAGGGGACCTTCTACCCCTTCGCCCCGTCGGGTCCGCAGCAGCGCGACAACCTCACCGAGATCTCCCTGCGCGAGACCCTGGCCGGCGAGCTGCCCGTGGAGAAGGACATGTCGCGCTGGCTCGCGGTCTGGGGCGCACCGGGCCTGTGACCCCGCGGCCCCGACCCGGCCGTACGCCGCACACGCGTGCTCCCAGGCACTAGGGTCTGCCCCAGGACCCATCCACCGCGCCCACGTCCCCCCGCGGGGGCCGCGGTCTCACCCCCCCCCAGGAGCGTCGTGTCCCTCTCGGAGCAGTCCCGGCCCCACCCCGCGCCGCCGGTGGCGCCGGACGGCGACGGCTCGGCCCTCGACCGCCAGCGCGTGGTGGAGATCGACCGCTACCAGGTGCTCGTCGACCCGCCGCGCGACGACCTGGTCGCCCTGGTCGAGGTGGCCGCCCAGGTCGCCGACGTGCCGATGGCCACCATCAACCTCATCTCCGACACCTCCCAGCACCAGATCGCCACCAAGGGCTTCGACGCCTCGGTGTGCAGCCGCGAGGACTCGATGTGCGCCGCGGTCCTCCACGAGGACGAGCCGGTCATCGTGGCCGACGCCTCCCAGGACGAGCGCTTCAGGGACAACCCGTTCGTCACCGGGGTGCTCGGCGACGTGCGCTTCTACGCCACCCACCAGCTGACCACCCCGGGCGGGGTGGTCATCGGCACGCTGTGCGTCTTCGACACGGTGCCGCGCGAGCTGTCGTCAGCCCAGGAGGGCGCGTTGACCAAGCTCGCGGACCGTGTGGTCGACCTCCTGGAGCTCGAGCTGCGCAGCCGTGAGCTCGCGGCCTCCGTCGTCGAGCTCGAGCAGGCCCGGGTCGAGCTGGAGCGCTCCAACCAGCAGCTGGCCGCCTTCGCCGGCCAGGTCAGCCACGACCTGCGCAACCCGCTGACCGCCGTCGCCATGTCGCTGAGCATGATCGAGGAGGAGGTCGACCCGGAGTCCGACGACCTCCAGTTCCTCGTGCGCCGGGCCCGCGGCGGCGCGACGCGCATGCAGTCGATGATCGACGACCTGCTTGCCTTCGCGCGCGTGGGGGCCGAGCTGACACGGGAGCCGGTGGACCTCGACGAGGTCGCCGCCGAGGTCCACGAGGACCTCGAGACCGCGCTGGTCGGCGCCGAGCTGACCATCGACCCGCTGCCCACCGTGCCGGGCGACCACGTGCAGCTGCGCGCCGTCCTGCAGAACCTCGTGGCCAACGCCGCGAAGTTCACCCGGCCCGGGCAGCCGGCCCGCATCGAGGTCTGCGCCCGACCCACCGTGGTGGTCGGCCCCGGGGTGGGCGACCCGCTCGACCCCGAGGCGGGCCAGGGCGTCGACGGCTGGCGCGTGGAGGTCGTCGACCACGGCATCGGCATCCCCGCCGAGCAGCGCGACCGCGTCTTCGAGCCCCTGGCCCGCGTCGCGACCGAGGTGCCGGGCTTCGGCATCGGCCTCGCCACGGTGCGCCGCATCGTCGAGGCCCACGGCGGCGACGTCGGTGTCACGGAGACCGCTGGCGGCGGGGCCACCGTCTGGTTCGCCCTCCCGCTCTGACCTGCCGCTCCGACCTGCCGCTCCGACCTGCCGCTCCGACCCGTCGCTCCGACCGGCCGCCCGGACCTGCCGACCCGTCGGCCCGGCCCGCGGCCAGGACCGCGGGGCGGCCCCGGCGTACGGGCCGGGTCAGTCCTTGGCGGTGCGCCCGGGCAGGGCGAGCATCCGCTCGAGCGCCACGAGCGCCCACTTCTCGGTCTCGGGGTCGACCTCGATGCGGTTGACCACGGTGCCCGCGACGAGCGACTCCATGGCCCACACGAAGTGGGGCAGGTCGATGCGGTTCATCGTGGAGCAGTAGCACACGGTCTTGTCGAGGAACGTGATGCGCTTGTCGGGGTGGGCGGCGGCCAGCCGCTTGACGAGGTTGAGCTCGGTGCCGATGGCCCAGCTCGAGCCTGCCGGTGCGGCCTCGATGGTCGTGATGATGAACTCGGTGGAGCCCACCAGGTCGGCCTTCAGCACGACCTCGTGGGTGCACTCGGGGTGCACGAGGATCTGCACGTCGGGGATCGTGGCGCGCAGCTGGTCGACGACCTCGGCGGAGAAGCGGCCGTGCACCGAGCAGTGGCCCTTCCACAGGATCATGGTCGCGTCGGAGAGCTGCTCGGGGCTCAGGCCGCCGTCGGGGCGGTGGGGGTCGTAGACGACGCAGTCGTCGAGGCCCAGGCCCATCTGCAGCACGGCGGTGTTGCGGCCGAGGTGCTGGTCGGGCAGGAACAGGACCTTCGCACCGCCGGCGACGCCGCCCTTCTGCTCGAAGGCCCACTCGAGGGCGACCTCGGCGTTGCTCGAGGTGCACACGACCCCACCGTGGCGACCGCAGAAGGCCTTGATGTCGGCCGAGGAGTTCATGTAGGTCACCGGCACGACCGAGTCGGCGACGCCGGCGGCCTCGAGGGCGGCCCACGCGGCCTCGACCTGGGTCAGGCGCGCCATGTCGGCCATGGAGCAGCCGGCGGCGAGGTCGGGGAGGATGACCTGCTGGTCGGGGCCGGTGAGGATGTCGGCCGACTCGGCCATGAAGTGCACGCCGCAGAAGACGATGTACTCCGCGTCGGGGCGGGCCGCGGCGTCGCGGGCCAGCTTGAAGGAGTCGCCGGTGACGTCGGCGAAGGCGATGACCTCGTCGCGCTGGTAGTGGTGGCCGAGCACGAAGACCTTGTCGCCCAGCGCCTCCTTCGCCGCCCGGGCGCGTGCGACCAGGTCGGGGTCGGAGGCCGGGGGGAGGTCGCCCGGGCACTCGACGCCGCGCTCGGCGGACAGGTCGGTGCCGCGGCCCAGCGGCAGCAGCGGGAGGTCGACGGTCGTCATGCCCCGATCGTATTCCTGCCACCCGCGCGCCGGCGCATCCCCTGCGCGGCGCTGGACGCCCCGCGGCGTGCCCCGGCCCCGCCCGGCGGCCTCAGAGCAGGGCGCCGTTGTGCACGTACGGCGCGGGCGGGGCCATGCCGCGCACCGCCAGGTGGCCCTGCGTGTCGAGCGCGAGCCGCAGCCCGAGGGCCACGTCGACGGCCCAGGCGTTGAGGCTCGTGACGTGGCCGACCTGCACCGAGGAGCCCCCGCGGTCCTCCACCCGGGCCAGGCACTCCACCAGCAGGTCGCGGGCGGTGGCCTCGTCTCGAGCGGCGAGCAGGGCGGGGCCCGCGGGTCCGGCGTAGGCGTAGCCGGAGCGGTCGCCGGCCACGACCAGCGGCGCCATCTCCGAGAGGGAGACGTGGTCGGGCCCGTGCGGTCCGCCGCGCAGCGCGCGGTCGAGGTCGTCCATCCAGGTGCGGTCGGCCGCGGTGCCCTCCCGCAGCCCCCTCACCGACGGCAGCAGGGACCGGTCGAGGCGCCCGTGGAGCAGCAGCTGGGGGTGCAGGCTGAAGCCCGCCGCCCAGTAGCGCCGCAGTGCCCCCTGGTCCTCCGAGGCCGACAGGATCGCGCGGTCGCACCCGGCTCCGTGCGCCTCGGCGCGGGCGAGCAGGGCCGCACCGACGCCGCGACCCTGCGCTCCCGGGCGCACCGCGAAGGTGACCAGCACCCACAGCCGCTCCCGCCTCACCGAGGTGGCGAACCCCACCAGCCCCGCGGCGTCCTCGGCCACCCAGCAGCCGCCCGGGTCGGTGTCGAGGAAGCGTGCGGTGCGGGTGACCCATCGTGCGACCCGCTCGGGCCCACGGCGGCCCGGCTCGGGCCGACCGGGCCTCCGGGTGGCGGTGTCGACGGCCTCGAAGGCCGCGCCGCTGAGCGCCTCGGCCGCCGCCACGTCACCGTGCTCCATCGGCCTCAGCACCCAGCCGTCCACGTCTGCGCCCATGACCGGGACCCTAGGTCCCCGGGCCGCCCGGCGCAGGGTGTGAGGATGGTCGCATGCGCATCCTCGTGGCTCCCGACAAGTTCGCCGGCACGCTCTCCGCGGTCGAGGCCGCCGAGGCGGTCGCGCTCGGCTGGCGCCGGCAGGCGCCCGACGACGAGGTCGACCTGGCGCCCATGTCCGACGGCGGCCCCGGCTTCATCGACGTCCTCCACGCCGCGCGGGGCGGCGAGCTGCTGGCGGTGACCGTCACCGGCCCGACCGGTGCGCCCACGCCGGCCACGGTGCTGGTGCTCGACGGCACGGCGTACGTCGAGACCGCGCAGGCCTGCGGACTGCACCTCACCGGCGCCTCCGGGGCCGAGGGCGCCACCACGCGCGGGGTGGGGGAGCTGCTCGAGGCCGCGCTGGGCACCGGTGTCCGGACCGTGGTCCTCGGCCTGGGCGGCAGCGGCACCAACGACGGGGGAGCCGGCCTGCTCGCCGCCCTGGGGGCCACCGCCGACGTCGCCCTCGACGCCGGGCCCGCGGGTCTGGCCGGCGTCACCCAGGTCGACCTGTCCGCGGCCCGCGAGCGGGTCGGCGACGTGCGGCTGGTCGCCGCCTCCGACGTCGACAACCCGCTGACCGGCCTCTTCGGGGCCACCAAGGTCTTCGGTCCGCAGAAGGGCGTCGGCGAGGACCGGCTGCCGGTCCTCGACGGCTGGCTCGAGGAGTGGGCGGGGGCCACCGACCGGCGCACGTCGCTGGAGAAGGGCGCCGGGGCCGCCGGGGGCCTCGGTCACGCGCTGCTGCTGCTCGGGGCGACCCGGGAGCCCGGCATCGCCCTCGTCGTCGACGCCGTGGGGCTCGCCGAGCGGGCCCGCGCCGCCGACCTCGTGCTCACCGGCGAGGGCGCCTTCGACTTCTCCAGCCGCGCGGGCAAGGTGCCCTCCGGGGTGGCCGACGTCGCGCAGCAGGCGCTGCGGCCCTGCGTCGCGCTGGCCGGGCAGGTGCTGGTCGGCTCGCGCGAGATGCGGGCCCTCGGCGTGGAGTCGGCGTACTCGCTGGTCGACCTGGTGGGCGAGGAGCGCGCCTTCGCCGACCCCGCCGGGGCCCTGGCGGAGCTCGCCGAGCGGGTCGCCCGCACCTGGTCGCGCTGAGGTGCCGACCGGCGGGGGAATAGCCGCAGGTGTGCGACCATTGAGGAGAACGTAGACGTCGCTCCTCCCCGGGGCGACACCCTCGCACCCTCGACGATCGGGAGCCACAGACATGACCGAGCAGGTGGAGACCACCACGGAGCGCCGCACCGACAGCATCAACCTCAGCCCGGTGGCGGCTGCGAAGGTGAACAGCCTCCTCGAGCAGGAGGGCCGCGACGACCTCGCGCTGCGCATCTCCGTGCAGCCCGGTGGCTGCTCGGGCCTGCGCTACCAGCTGTTCTTCGACGAGCGCAGCCTCGACGGCGACGTCGTCACCGACTTCGACGGCGTGTCCGTCGTGGTCGACCGGATGAGCGTGCCCTACCTCAACGGCGCGATGATCGACTTCGTCGACAGCATCGAGAAGCAGGGCTTCACCATCGACAACCCCAACGCGACGGGCTCGTGCGCCTGCGGCGACTCCTTCCACTGAGCCGCACCGCGGCAGCAGACGCGCCGGACGGCCCCTGAGGCCGCCACCGGCTGCGGGACGACGAACGCCCCCGACCTCTGGTCGGGGGCGTTCGTCGTCGGACCAGCCCCGGTCAGGCCCCGGGCCCGTGGTCGTGGTCTCCGTCGTGGGGCCCGTCGAGGCGGGCAGCCCTGAGCGAGACGGCGCCCGACAGGCCACCGCACCGCCGACCGCCCCCGGACCCGAGGGACGGTCCCGGGCGCTCGACGTCGGCCCGTCGGGCCGGCTGAATGCGGGCTCCAGGGCCGTCGGACCCCAGTCGTAGGGCCGGTGGTGCCGCTCGGCCGCGCGACGTGGCGGCATACGGCAGGTCGACGGACCGCCGGCGTGTCGTTCGCCGCCACTCCGGCCCGGGCCGCCGTCGCAGCACCCGCACCGGCCGCTGCCGACGGGCGGGCCCGACCCGCAGGCGGCCCACCGCCGGAGGTCCGACGGCACCGCCGGCGGGCGGACCCGGTCCGACGACGGGGCCGGACGAGCCGTCCGCAGGTCAGTCGAGGTGCAGGTGCAGCGCGTTGGCCAGCCGCTGCGCGGCCTCGGAGATCGCGATCTCGCGCTTGGGGAGATCGGTGGGGTAGCGGTCGTAGGTGAGGCCCGGGGCGGGGGTGCCGACCCGGTCGAGGGCGTCGGCCAGGCCCAGGTTGCGGCCGACCTCGACACAGTCGCGGCGCATGTCGACGGGGCTGGCGAGGTCGGCGTGGGCGAGCCGGTCGGTGCGGGCGTCAGCAGTCATGCGTGCGACGCTAGGGGCTACCAACGGGTACTCCCAGGAGTACCCGCGGGTAGTGTTCGCCGACGTGCCTCCCACCTCTGCCGACGCCCCCGTCGACGCTCCCGCCGCGCTCCTCATCGCCGGCTCGATCGCCACCGACCACCTGATGGGCTTCGGCGGCCGGTTCGCCGACTCGCTGGTCGTGGACCAGCTCGACAAGCTCTCGGTGTCCTTCCTGGTCGACGACCTCGAGATCCGTCGCGGGGGAGTGGCGGCCAACATGAGCTTCGGCCTGGGCCGCCTCGGCCTGCGCCCGGTGCTGGTCGGAGCGGCCGGCGAGGACTTCGCGGGCTACCGCTCCTGGCTGGAGCGCCACGGCGTCGACTGCGACCACGTGCGCATCTCCGAGAGCAAGCACACCGCCCGCTTCGTCTGCACCACCGACACGACCGGCGCCCAGTTCGCGTCGTTCTACCCCGGCGCGATGAGCGAGGCCCGCCTGCTGGAGCTCGCCCCGATCGTGGCGAAGGTCGGCGCCCCGGCCTACGTCCTCATCGGCGCCGACGACCCCGACGGGATGCTGCGCCACACCGAGGAGTGCCGTCAGCGGGGCTACCCCTTCATCGCCGACCCCAGCCAGCAGCTGGCCTTCGCCGAGGGGGCGGTCATCCGCGACCTCATCGACGGCGCGACCATCCTGTTCTCCAACGAGTACGAGTCGGCGATGATCGAGCAGAAGACCGGCTGGTCGGGCGCCGAGGTGCTCGACCGCGTCGGCACCCAGGTCACCACGCTGGGCGCCGAGGGCGTGCGGATCCTGCGGGCGGGCGAGGAGCCGATCGAGCTCCACGCGGCCCGTGGCGTGACCGCCGTCGAGCCCACGGGGGTCGGCGACGCCTTCCGTGCGGGCTACCTCGCCGCCGCGGCCTGGGGGCTCGGCCTCGAGCGCTCCGCGCAGGTCGGCTGCGTGCTCGCGGCCTACGTCGTCGAGACCGTCGGCACCCAGGAGTACTCCTTCACCTCCGAGCAGTTCCTGGGCCGCCTCGAGGACTCCTACGGCGCGGAGGCGGCCGCCGACGTCGCTCCGCACGTGGCCCGCCTGGCCTGAGGTGCCGGCGGGCCCGCCCGCCGTCGGCCGGGCTCAGGCCCGGCGCACCCGCAGCCGCACCGCGCCGTCGCCGAGGTCGTCGGCGCCGACGTAGTGGTGCCCGCGCATGCGGCACCACGCCGGCACGTCGACGCGGGCCGCGACGTCGGTGGCGACCACCGCGACCACCTCGCCGGGCGCCACGTCGCCGACGTGCCGGGCCAGCTCGATGACCGGCGCGGGGCACACCATGCCGCGGCAGTCGAGCTCGAGGGCGACCGCGGTCGGGTCCTGGCCCGCCACCTGGCCCGCCACCTGGGCCGGCACCTGGCCGGGCGCCTCGTCCGGGTCGGCGCCCCGGGTCACAGGCCGACCTCGGCCCGCAGGTCGGCGACGACCTCGGGCAGCGCGCTCACGAAGCGCTCGACCTCGTCCTCGGTGGTCGCGGCGGTCAGCGACACCCGGACGTTGCCGTGGGTCAGGGCGCCCATCGCGGCCAGCACGTGGCTGGGCTCGAGGGTCGAGGCGGTGCAGGCCGAGCCGCTGGCCACCCCGAAGCCCCGTCGGTCGAGCGCGGTGACCAGCGCCTCGCCGTCGAGGTAGAGGCAGGAGAACGTCACCAGGTGGGCCAGCCGGTCCTCGGGGTCGCCGACGACCTCGGTGTCGGGCACCGCCGCCGCGGCAGCCCGGATGCGGTCGACGAGCCGGCGCTGCCGCGCATCGACCTCGACCCTCTCGGCGACCACGGCGCGCAGTGCGGCGGCAGCGGCCAGCGCCGCCGGCACGTTCTCGAAGCCGGAGGTGCGCTCGTCGACGCGGTCGTCGGCGGGGAAGGGGCTGACCCAGCCCGTGCCGTGGCGCACCAGCAGCACGCCCACGCCCGCGGGACCGCCCCACAGGTGGGCCGAGGCGGCGGCGACGTCCCAGCCGGGCGGCAGGTCCTCGCGACCGGCCGAGGCCCGGGCGTCGACGAAGACGGGCACGTCGCTGCCGCCCGCGCGCAGGGCCGCGACGAGACCGGTCACGGGCTGGCGGGTGCCGACCTCGTGGTTGGCCGACTGCAGCGCCACCAGCGCGGTCCCGGGCGCCGAGGCCGCCGCGGCGAGCGAGGCCGGGTCGGCACGGCCGAGCCGGTCGACCTCGAGGGTCTCGGCGCTCGCGCCGGCCCACTCCAGGGCGTGCAGGACGGCGGAGTGCTCGACCCTCGGCAGCACGACCCGGTCGCCACTGCGGGCGCGGGCCCGCAGCAGGCCCAGCAGCCCGCGGTGCACCGCGTCGGTGCCCGAGGCGGTGAAGCTGACCTCGTCGGCACGGACCCCGAGACACTCGGCCACCACGGCGCGGGCGTTGTCGAGCAGCAGTCGGGCGTCGCGGGCGGGCCCGTGCAGGCGGCGCGGGTCGGCGTAGCCCCGCTCGAGCGCGGCGAGCACGACCTCGCGCGCGGCAGGATGGAGCGGCTCGCCGGACGCGGCGTCGAGGTAGGTCGCGGCCGGTCGCGGCGCGGAGTCGGTCACGGTGGCAACCGTAGGCCACCCTGCTCCCCCCGTGAGGGGGCGGTGAAGTACTCTGAGAACTACCCAAGATGGCTTGAGAGGAAGGCTCTTTCGTGAGTCTGTGGCTTCCCCAGCGCTCAGCTGTGAGTCGAGGCGGTGCACGCCGCCTCGGCCTGTCTGCCGCGCTCGGCCTCGGCGTGCTGCTGATGTCCGGTTGTTCCTCGGAGGCGCGGCGTCTGGCGATGCCCGAGCCCGTCACCGAGCAGGGTGAGCACACCCTCGACCTGTGGCAGGGCGCGTGGATCGCGGCCCTCGTCACCGGCGTCGTGGTGTGGGGGCTCATCTTCTGGGTCGTGGTGCGCTACCGCCGGCGCAGCGACGACGAGATCCCCGTGCAGACGCGCTACAACCTGCCGCTGGAGATCTTCTACACCGTCGCGCCGATCATGATGGTGATCGTGTTCTTCGCCCAGACCGTGCGTGTGCAGAACATCGTCCTCGACGAGGACACCCCGCCCGACCAGACCATCGGCGTCGTGGGCTTCCAGTGGTCGTGGGCGTTCAACTACGCCCTCGACGACGAGAACGGCGACGGCGTCTCCGAGACCGACCGCTACGTGTGGGAGGCCGGCACCGCCGGCTACATCCCGACGCTCTACGTGCCGGAGGGCTCCACCACGCGCTTCGAGCTCAGCTCGCCCGACGTCATCCACGACTTCGGTGTGCCGGGCTTCCTGATCAAGATGGACGTCATCCCCGGTCGCGACAACTCCTTCCAGGTGACGCCCAAGCGCCTCGGCGAGTTCGCCGGCAAGTGCTACGAGCTCTGCGGCACCTACCACTCGCGGATGCTCTTCAACGTCCAGGTGGTCCCGCAGGAGGAGTACGACGCCTACCTGCAGACCCTGGTCGACGCCGGTCGTGAGACCGACGCACCCATCACCGGCGGCGAGTTCGTCCGGACGCAGGCCGGAGCCCCCACCGACGAGACCGAGGGAGCAGCAGAGTGACCGCCACCGCAGCACAGCCGACCACGTCGGCGCCGCAGGGCCAGCCGCGCAAGCAGCTGGGCCAGCAGCTGGTCACGATCATGACCACGACCGATCACAAGCTGATCGGCAAGCTGTACCTCATCACGTCGTTCGCGTGGTTCCTGATCGGTGGCGTCATGGCGCTGCTGATCCGCTCCGAGCTGGCCTACCCCGGCCAGCAGGTCGTCAACGACGAGCTCTACAACCAGCTCTTCACCATGCACGGCACGATCATGCTGCTGCTCTTCGCGACCCCGCTGTTCTTCGGCTTCGCCAACGTGATCATGCCGCTGCAGATCGGTGCGCCCGACGTGGCGTTCCCGCGTCTGAACATGTTCAGCTACTGGCTGTTCCTCTTCGGCAGCCTCATCACCGCCTCCGGGTTCCTGACGCCCTCGGGCGCCGCCTCCTTCGGCTGGTTCGCCTACACCCCGCTCTCCGACGCGGTCCGCTCGCCCGGCGTGGGTGGCGACCTGTGGATCATGGGTCTGTGGATGGCCGGTCTCGGCACGATCCTCGGTGCGGTCAACTTCATCACCACGATCATCTGCATGCGCGCTCCGGGCATGACGATGTTCCGGATGCCGCTGTTCGTCTGGAACACCCTGATCACCAGCCTGCTGGTGCTCATCGCCTTCCCGGTGCTCGCCGGCGCGCTCCTCTCCCTCGAGGCCGACCGGCAGCTGGGTGCCCACGTCTTCGACACCGCCCACGGCGGCGCGATCCTGTGGCAGCACCTGTTCTGGTTCTTCGGCCACCCCGAGGTCTACATCATCGCGCTGCCGTTCTTCGGCATCGTGACCGAGATCCTGCCGGTCTTCAGCCGCAAGCCGCTCTTCGGCTACGTCGGCCTGGTCGGCGCCACGCTCGGCATCGCGATCCTCTCGGTGGCGGTGTGGGCGCACCACATGTTCGTGACCGGCGCGGTCGACCTGCCGTTCTTCTCCGGCATGACCTTCCTCATCGCCGTGCCGACCGGGGTGAAGTTCTTCAACTGGATCGGCACGATGTGGGGCGGCTCGCTGTCCTTCGACACCCCGATGCTGTGGTCGATCGGCTTCCTGACGACCTTCCTCTTCGGTGGTCTCACCGGCATCATCCTGGCCAGCCCGCCGCTCGACTTCCACGTCTCCGACTCCTACTTCGTGGTCGCGCACTTCCACTACGTCGTCTTCGGCACCGTCGTGTTCGCGATGTTCGCCGGCTTCTACTACTGGTGGCCCAAGATGACCGGCCGCATGCTCGACGAGCGGCTCGGCAAGCTCCACTTCTGGATCCTCTTCGTGGGCTTCCACCTCACCTTCCTCGTGCAGCACTGGCTCGGTGTCGAGGGCATGCCCCGTCGCTACGCCGACTACCTCCCCGAGGACGGCTTCACGACGCTGAACCAGATCTCGACCGTAGGCGCCTTCCTGCTCAGCGCCTCGATGATCCCCTTCTTCTACAACGTCTACGTCTCCCGCAACGCCCCGCTCGTCGAGACCGATGACCCGTGGGGCTGGGGCCGGTCGCTGGAGTGGGCCACCTCGTGCCCGCCGCCGCGCCACAACTTCGTGACGCTGCCGCGGATCCGCTCAGAGTCGCCCGCCTTCGACCTACACCACCCGGAGATCGCGGCGATGGAGATGGAGCAGAACGCCGCCGCCGCCGACAGCGGCTCGTTCGCCGACGCACCCGACATGGAGGGCCGTGCCGACCTGCTGCGAGAGCGGCGCGGTCAGACCGGCACCGACGACCACGGCACCGACGGAGGTACCCAGCGATGAAGGCCGAGGCCTGGATCTTCGCGATCTGCACGATCTTCCTGGTGCTGGTCACCCCGGCCTACTGGTTCATCACCGAGGCCGGCAGCACCGGTGGCGACTGGACGGGCACCTCGGCGCTCACCATGACCACCCTGCTGACCCTCATGGTCACCATCTACCTCGGCTTCCACGCCAAGAAGATGGACGACCGGCCCGAGGACCGCAAGGACGGCGAGATCGCCGACGGCGCCGGCGAGCTGGGCTTCTTCCCGCCGTACTCGTGGTGGCCGCTGTGGGCCGCGCTGACCCTGGGCGTGATGGTGTTCGCGATCGCCATGGGCGCGTGGTGGCTCTTCATCATCGGCACCGTGCTCGGCGCCGTGGCCACCTGCGGCCTGATCTTCGAGTTCTACCGCGGGGAGCACGCCCACTGAGGCAGGCCCCGTCGTGAGGTCCCGCACGGACCGCACCGCGCAGTGACCGACTCCGCACGCCGTCCGGCGTGCGGAGTCGGTCTTTTTACTCTCTGCGCGGTTACCCTGGAGGAGCGGCCCTGCTGGGCCGACGCCACCACCTGTCCCGGGGGACCCGGGACGTCGTCCTCCTGGAGTCGCCCGCATGTCGCTCAGCCTGCCCCGTCGCGCCCGCCGGTCGAGCGCGGCCGTCATGACCTCCCTGGCCCTGGCGGCCTGTGTGGGCCTGAGCGCCTGCGACGCGGGACAGACCGACGCGGGCGCCGGCAGCGACACCGCGCCGGGACGGTCGGGCACCGACGAGACCTCGCAGGCGGCCCCCGCCTCGGTCTCGGCCAACGTGCGCAAGGCCGCCCAGGACGTGTCGGTCGACACCCTCGTCGCCGTGACCGTCGCCCACGCCGAGCTCGACTCGGTGAAGGTGACCTCCCCGGCCGGGCCGGTCGCCGGCGCCATGGCCGACGACGCCTCGTCCTGGAAGGCCTCCGAGCGGCTGGAGCCCGGCACCCCCTACACCGTCACCACGCTCGCCCACGACGGGGCGGGGGAGCCGGTCCGCGACGTCACGCGCTTCACGACCGCGGACCTCACCCTCGACCAGCAGACGTTCCCCTCCGTCGCACCGCTCGACGGCGAGACCGTCGGCGTCGGCATGCCCGTCGTGGTGACCTTCGACCTGCCCGTGACCGACCGTGCAGCCATCGAGCGGGCGATGTCGGTGACGGCGACCCCCGCGCAGCCGGGCACGTGGCACTGGCTCAGCGACTCCGAGGTCCACTACCGGCCGAAGACCTACTGGAAGGCCGGCACGCAGGTCAGCGTCGACGTCGACGTCAACGGCGTCGACGCCGGCGGCGGCATCTACGGCCAGGAGGACCGCGACATCGACTTCACGGTCGGTGACGCCCACGTCTACAAGGTCGACGCCAGGACCCACCAGATGCAGGTCTTCAGCAACGGCGAGCTGCTGCGCACCATCCCGATCACCACGGGCAAGGCCGGGTTCACCACCCGGTCGGGCACGAAGGTGATCATGGAGAAGTTCGAGAGCCGCCGCATGAACTCCGAGACCGTCGGCATCGCCGCGGGCAGTGCGGAGGCCTACGACATCGCCGACGTCCAGTACGCCATGCGGTTGACCTACTCGGGGGAGTTCATCCACGCCGCCCCGTGGTCGGTGTCGTCCCAGGGCTCGGCCAACGTCAGCCACGGCTGCACGGGCATGAGCACCGAGAACGCCGCCTGGCTCTACGCCATGACGCTGCGCGGCGACGTCGTCGAGTACACCGGCACCGACCGCCCGATGACGCTCGACAACGGCTACGGCGACTGGAACGCCTCCTACGCCGACTACCGGGCCGCCTCCGCCCTCTGAGGCCGCTCTGGGGCACCCCGGGCGCCCTCTCCGATGTTCCCGTGGTGCTTCGCGGATGACTCACGCCACACCCACCCTCTGAGGCCGGTGCCGCCCCGCTGGGCGTCGTCAGAGGCGTCCGCGGGGTCGCTCGCGCACGAGGGTGGGCGCCTGGCTCCACGCGCGTGCGGCGGGCGCGGCGGGGGAGGGGAGCGGGAACGACGAAGGCCCCGGACCGATCGGTCCGGGGCCTTCGTCGTGGTGGTGCGGGTGGATCAGTGGTCGCCGCGGAGCGTCTCGCCCTCGACGGAGTGGTGACCGTCGAACTGGTGACCGTCGGCGGAGCGACCCTCCATCGCACCCTGGAGCTGGTGCTCGTGCTCCGCGTGGTGGTGGGCCTCCTCGAGCTCGGCCGCCGTCGGCTTCTGCACGTTGTCGGCGTACCACAGCGTGGAGAGCCGTCCGCGCAGCTTGGCCAGGCGACCGCCGGGGGCGGGCACACCGTTGGCGTCGGTCTGCGCCTCGGGGTCGTAGACCTCCTCGCGGGAGCGGGCGGTGAGGGTGTAGGCCGCGCTCTCCGAGATGGGCAGGTGACGCTCGCTGTAGCCGCCCTCGGGGGAGCGCATGATGATGCCGGTCTCGTAGCCGTGCAGGAGCTTCTGCTCGTCGTGACGCTGCAGCGAGATGCACCAGCGACGCGTGATGAAGAAGGCCAGCACCGGACCGACGAAGACCGCCACCCGCATGAAGTAGCTGATCTGGTTGATGCTCAGGTTCAGCTTGATCGCGATGATGTCGTTGCCGCCCGCGGCCCACATGAGGCCGTAGAAGGTCATCAGCGCCACCATGATCGCGGTGCGCGTCGGGGCGTTGCGCGGGCGCTCCAGCAGGTGGTGGTCCCGCTTGTCGCCGGTGATCCACGACTCGATGAAGGGCAGCATCAGCAGGATCGTGAACATCAGGCCCGGCAGCACGATGATCGGGAGGAACACGTTCCACGCGATCGTGTAGCCGAAGATGTGCGACTCGATGCCCGGCATGATGCGCAGCGCTCCGTCGGGCCAGCCCATGTACCAGTCGGGCTGGGAGCCCGCGGTCACCTTCGTCGGGTCGTAGGGGCCGTACTTCCACACCGGGTTGATGGTCAGCAGGCCGCCCATCATGGCGCAGACGCCGAACACGATGAAGAAGAAGCCGCCGGCCTTCGCGGCGTAGACCGGGAGCATCGGGAAGCCGACGACGTTCTCCTCGGTGCGTCCGGGACCGGGCCACTGCGTGTGCTTGTGGTAGACGAGCAGCAGCATGTGGGCCGCGATCAGGGCCAGCAGCAGACCGGGGATGAGCAGCACGTGGATGGTGTAGAGCCGCGGGATGATCGACTCACCCGGGAACTCGCCGCCGAAGAGGAAGAACGACAGGTAGGTACCGACCACCGGGATGGACTTCATGAAGCCGTCCGCGGCCCGGATGCCGGTGCCGGAGAGCAGGTCGTCGGGCAGCGAGTAGCCGGTGAAGCCCTCGAGCGTGCCCAGGAGCAGCAGCAGCGAGCCGATGACCCAGTTGAGCTCGCGGGGCTTGCGGAACGCACCCGTGAAGTAGACGCGCAGCAGGTGGATCATCATCGACGCGATGAAGAGCATCGCGGCCCAGTGGTGCATCTGGCGCATCAGCAGGCCGCCGCGCACGTCGAAGGAGATGTGCAGCGTGGAGGCCAGGGCCTCCGACATCGCGATCCCGCGCAGCTGGTTGTAGGAGCCCTCGTAGTGGACCTCGCCCATGCTCGGGACGTACCAGAGCGTCAGGAAGACACCACTGAGGAGGAGGACCACGAAGCTCCACAGGGCGATCTCGCCCAGCATGAAGGACCAGTGGTCGGGGAAGACCTTGCGCAGGTTCTTCTTCGCGAGCGTGCCGAGGCCGAGGCGCTCGTCCGCCCAGTTCGCGACGGCGCCGGCCCGGTTGGGCTTGGCCGTCGCCGCGGCGCCGGAGGTGGTCGTCGCGACCTTGCTGGTGTCGATGCTCATAGGTCAGCCTCGCCTTGATCGCCGATGTCTTCGTGGGATCGCTCCCAGTAGCTGGGCCCGACGGGCTCAGTGAAGTCGCTCTGCGCCACCAGGTAGCCCTCGTCGTCGACCATGATCGGCAGCTGCGGCAGGTGCCGGGCGGCCGGGCCGAAGATGACGCGGCCGGAGTCGGCCAGGTCGAAGGTGGACTGGTGGCAGGGGCACAGCAGGTGGTGCGTGGTGCGCTCGTTCAGCGAGATCGGGCACCCGACGTGGGTGCAGATCTTGGAGTAGCAGGTGATGCCGTCGACGGTCCAGTTGTCCCGGCCCTCGCCAGGGATGATCTCGTCGGGGTCCATGCGGAGCAGGATGACCGCGGCCTTCGACTTCGCGACGTTGAGCTCGACGCCCTCGATCTCGGGGTAGCCGTTCTCCTCGGTCGGGAAGATCGCCTCGGGCTCGGCGTTGACGAGGTCACCGATCTCCAGGTCGGAGGCACGGATCGGGGTGCCGACGACGTCGCGCACGATGCGCATGCCGGGCGCCCAGATGGTGCGCTCGAGGCCACCGCTCTCGGGGTCGGCGGCGGCCGCCTGGCTCGGGGTGGGGCCGAGGTCGCGCAGCAGCACGATGGCCGGCGCGCCCAGGAGGCCGACGGCGCCGAGCAGCGAGTTGCGCACGAGGGGGCGCCGGGCGATGCCCGACTCCTCGAGGCCGTCGTTGAGGGCCTTGAGGGTGACCTCGCGGTCCTCGTCGGAGGAGCGGGCGGGGTGGCGCATCTCGACCATCTCGTGGTCGGCCATGAGCTTGCGGGCCCACTGGATGATGCCGATCCCGATCAGCAGGAGCGCGCCGCCCAGCGTGGTGCCGAGCACCACGGTCGAGGCGCCGTAGTTGAGCACCGTGTCGTGGTTGTCGCCGATGCCGAGGGCGATGTAGCCGACGACGAAGAGCACGGTGCACACGGCCGACAGGCCGAACAGCACCGCGACCTGGCGCTCGGCGCGCTTCTCGGCCTTGGGGTCGACGTCGGTGGGACGCCAGGTGTGCTCCGGGAGCCCGGGGTTGGCCAGCGGCTCCTCGGGCGGGAGCGCGGGGAGGTGGTGGCCGTCGGAACTCTGCTCGAGTCCGGCGCCGCCTCCCTGGGAGTCGTGCGTCGTGGTCACGCGCTCACCTTCTTCTTGCTCGAGCGGGTCGTGTGGGCTGCGATCCAGATGGCGAAGCCGACCAGGGCGCCGATGCCGACGACCCAGGCGAAGAGGCCCTCGGCCACGGGGCCAAGGCCGCCGAGGCCGAAGCCGCCGTACTGCGGGGACTCCTCGAGCGAGCCGAGGTAGGCGATGACGTCGCGCTTCTCGTCAGGGGTGATGTTGCCGTTGGAGAAGCTGTCCATCGCCTGCGGGCCGGTCAGCATGGCCTCGTAGATGTACTTCGGCTCGACGCCCCGCAGGGTGGGGGCGTAGCCGCCGCGGGGCATGGCCCCGCCGGCGCCCTCGAAGTTGTGGCAGGCGGTGCAGTTGGTGAGGAAGATCTGGCCACCGCGGACGATGGCGGCCTCCTGCTCCTCGGCGGTGAGGCCCTCGAGGCTGTAGTCGCTCTCGTCGGGGATGCCCGGGCCGGGAGCGAGGGAGGCGACGTAGGCCGCCAGCTGGGCGGTCTCCTCGTCGCTGTAGGACTCCGGCTTGCGGGGGGCCTGCTGGCCTGGCTGGGCCATCGGCATCCGCCCGGTGCCGACCTGGAAGTCGACCGCCGCGGCGCCGACGCCCACGAGGCTCGGGCCGATCTGGTCGCCGTTGACGGTGTACTGGCCCTCGCCGTTCTGCCCGTGGCAGAAGGCGCAGCCGATGAGGAACAGCTCGCGGCCGGCCTCGACGTCGGCGGCCTGCGTGTCGGTGCTCTCCGCCTGGGCCGGCGCGAAGGCGGCGTACATGCTGCCGGTGAGCAGCAGACCCACGACCAGCATCATCAGGCCCGCGAGGCGGCCACGACGGTGCCGGGAGAGTCGTCCGGCGGAGCGGTTCAGGAAGCGCACAGTAGATCCTCTGTCGTCTGTTGAGAAAACTCTACATCTGTTGTGTAGGAATCGGTCACTTCACCAGGTAGATCGTGGCGAACAGACCGATCCAGACCACGTCGACGAAGTGCCAGTAGTAGGAGACGACGATCGCGCTGACCGCCTGCTCGTGGGTGAACCGCCTGGCCAGGTAGGTGCGACCGAGGACGAGGAGGAACGCGATCAGGCCGCCGGTCACGTGGATCCCGTGGAAGCCGGTGGTGAGGTAGAACATCGAGCCGTACGCCGAGTCCTGGATGGTGATGCCCTCCTGGACCAGGTTGGCGTACTCCACCGCCTGCCCGCCGACGAAGATCGCGCCCATCACGTAGGTGAGGAAGAACCACTCGCGCAGACCCCACTTGCGGAACTGGAGCAGGGAGCCGGCACGGCCCACCTGGCCCCGCTCCGCGGCGAAGACGCCGAGCTGGCAGGTCAGCGAGGAGAGGACCAGGATCGTGGTGTTCACCGAGGCGAACGGCACGTCGAGGACCGCCGTGTTCTCGGCCCACAGTTCCGGGCTCACCGCGCGGATCGTGAAGTACGACGCGAACAGGGCCGCGAAGAACATCAGCTCGCTCGAAAGCCAGATGATTGTCCCGACGCTGACCATGCTCGGTCGGTCATGGTGCCCGTGCAGACGGGATGCAGGGATAGTTGCTGCTGTCGCCACCTGAGCATTATGTCCTGAGCCCGGGCTGAGGCCACCCCGACCCCCTCATGAGAGTCGTCCTATCGTGGAGCGCGTGGATCCTGCCGCGCTGTCGTCGCTCCTGCCCGCCTCCACCGGAGGTCTTCCGGCGGTGTCCGCGGGCACGGCCTGGACCTCCGACCTGACCCTGCCGCCCTTCGACCTCGGCGCCTTCTTCAGCCAGTGGTCGCTGGCCCCGGTGCCCACGATCGGCACCGTGTGGGTCGTCGGGCTCTACCTGCTCGGCGTGCGCGCGATGCACCGCCGGGGGGACCACTGGCCGGTCGGCCGGACCGTCTCCTTCGTGGTGCTCGGCATGGGCACCTTCTACGTCGCGACGGCCTCGGGGCTGGCGGCCTACGACACCACGCTGCTGAGCGTGCACATGGTGCAGCACATGGCGCTGTCGATGCTCGTGCCGCTGGCGCTCGCCCTGGGGGCGCCGGTCACGCTCGCGCTGCGCACGCTCCCCGCGACCCCCCGCCGCTGGCTCCTCGCCGTGCTCCACTCGCGGGTCGGGCGGGTGCTGTCCTTCCCCCCGCTCACCTTCACGCTCTACATCGTCTCGCCGTGGGCGCTGTACTTCTCCGGGTGGTACCGCGCCTCGCTGGAGTCGGTGTGGGTCCACGAGATGATGCACGTGCACCTGGTGATGGTCGGCGCCCTCTTCTTCTGGCCCCTCATGGGCATCGACCCGGTGCCGGGACGGGTGGGCTACCCCTTCCGGGTCCTGCTCACGGTGCTGACGCTGCCCTTCCACGCCTTCCTCGGAGTCACGATCATGGGCCAGGAGACCCTGCTCGGCGGCGACTGGTACCCCCGGCTCTCCGAGGGCCCGATGGGCGCCTGGCTCCCCGACCCGATGGACGACCAGCACCTCGCGGGCGGGATCCTGTGGGGCACCGGCGACCTCATCGCCCTGGTCTTCTTCGGCGTGCTCTTCACCCAGTGGGTGCGCTCGTCGATGAAGGAGGCCACGCGCGAGGACCGTCGCCTCGACCTGATGGAGGCACGCGAGGCCCGCTCGGCGGCCGTCGCCGGCGCGGGGAGCGCCGCCACCCCGCCGCCCGGCCGCGATCCCGAGAGGTAGCATCGCGCCCGTGACCAGCCCGAAGACCGCCCTGAAGGTGCTCGTCTACAGCGACGACGTGCACACGCGCCAGCAGGTGATCCTGGCCCTCGGCCGGCGCCCCCACCCCGACCTCCCCGAGCTGGAGTACGTCGAGGTCGCCACCGAGCCGGTCGTCGTGCAGCACATGGACTCCGGGCTGATCGACCTCGCGGTGCTCGACGGCGAGGCCGTGCCCGCCGGCGGCATGGGAATCGCCAAGCAGCTCAAGGACGAGATCTACCACTGCCCGCCCGTGATCGTGCTCACCGGCCGCCCGCAGGACGCGTGGCTGGCCACCTGGTCACGGGCCGAGGCGGCCGTGCCCCACCCGATCGACCCCCTCCAGCTCGCCGAGACCGTCGTCACGCTGCTGCGCGACCGCGCGCCCGCGGCGACCTGAGCGCCGTGGTCACCTGGCCCGACGTCCTCGGCGACCTCGTCGCGCGCCGCGACCTGAGCGCGGAGCAGACCGCGTGGGCGATGGCGGAGATCCTCGAGGGCAACGCCACGCCGGTGCAGATCGCGGGCTTCGCCGTGGCGCTGCGCGCCAAGGGCGAGACGATCGAGGAGATGCTCGGCCTCGTCGAGGCGATGAGCGCGCGCGCCACCCCCATCTCGGTCGAGGGTCGCCTGCTCGACATCGTCGGCACCGGCGGCGACCGCTCGATGTCGGTCAACATCTCCACGATGTCGGCGATCGTCGCCGCGGGCGCCGGCGCCCGCGTGGTCAAGCACGGCAACCGCTCGGCCTCCTCCAAGTCCGGCTCCGCCGACGTGCTGGAGGCGCTCGGGGTGCGCCTCGACCTCTCCGCCGCTCGGGTGGCGGAGCTGGCCGGCAGCGTCGGCATCACCTTCTGCTTCTCGGCCGCCTTCCACCCGGCCATGCGTCACGCCGCCGTGGCCCGTCGCGAGCTGGGCGTCGGCACCACCTTCAACTTCCTCGGCCCCCTCACCAACCCCACGCGCCCCGCGGCCCAGGCCGTCGGGTGCGCCGACGCCGCCGTCGCGCCGGTCATGGCTGGCGTGTTCGCCGCCCGCGGGGTCGACGCCTGGGTGTTCCGCGGTGACGACGGCCTCGACGAGCTCACCACCACCACCACGTCCTCGCTGTGGGTGGTGCACGCCGGGGAGGTCACCCGCACCTCGGTCGACCCGCGGGCCCACGGTCTCGCGGCGGCGACGACCGCCGACCTCGCGGGGGGCGATCCCGCCTACAACGCCGAGGTGGTGCGGCGGCTGCTCGCCGGTGAGCGCGGGCCGGTGCGCGACGCCGTGCTGCTCAACGCCGGCGCCGCCCTCGCGGTGCACGCAGCGCCGGGGGAGCCCGTCGACGAGGCCCTGGCCGCCGGCATCGCGCGTGCCGCCGAGGCCGTCGACACCGGGGCCGCCCAGGACCTGCTCGCCCGCTGGGTGGCCGCCTCCGCCTGAGGGGCCCGACCGCGGCTCAGTCGAGGCCGAGGGAGAACGCCGACTCCAGGTCGTGGCGGGAGTAGGCCCGGAAGGCGATGTGGGTCTCCGTGGACTGCACGCCCGGGACCTTGTTGAGCCGGTCGGCCACCACCGCGGCGACCTCGTCGTGGTGGCGCACCCGGATGAGCGCGATCAGGTCGATCTGACCGGTGACGGAGTAGACCTCCGAGACGCCCTCGAGAGCGGCGATGCCCTCGGCGACCTCGGGGATCCGGGCCACGTCGGCCTTGACGAAGACGATCGCAGTCAGCATGCGGGCCAGCCTAGACCCGGCGGGCCGCGAGCCCGCGCGACCGGACCCGGGCCGGGGTGGGGGCGCCGGGGTCGGGGCGCCGGGGTGGGCGGGGCCGTGGGCCGGGGTGGGCTCAGCGCGCCGGGCGGTGCACGGGCGCGAGGTCGCGGCGGTCCTCGAAGGGCACGAGGGTGCGGCGCGACTCGGCGACCGCGTCGTGGACGGCCAGGTGGCGGGTCGCCCCGGCCACCGGGCAGACCCACTCGCCCTCGACGTCGACCAGGCGCACGCCGGGGGACTCCAGCCACCGCAGGATCTTCTCGCTCTCCTCGGCGGTGGCCGCGGGCACCGGCCCCGGCGCGGCGGCCACGGTCTCGGCGCTCGCGCGCAGCTCCGCGACGTACTGGTGGGCGTCGGCGCCGGTGGGGATCACCCCGGCGGCGGCCAGGCGCCCCCGGCGCACGACGTGCACCGCCCAGCGGCCGTCGTCCTCGCGGCGGCAGGCCACCAGCTCGGGGCAGCCACTGAGCGCGGAGAGGCGCTGGGTGCGTGACGCGGCGCGCACGAAGGCGGCCAGGCGGTCGCGGTGCACCCCTGCCTCCTCGAACCGGTCGTCGGAGGCCAGCGCCTCCATGCGGTGGTTGATCGACTCCACGACCTCGTCGGGGCGGCGCAGCAGGGTGTCGCTGAGCCGGCGCACCATCGCGGCGTAGGTCTGCTCGTCGACGCTGCCGTCGCAGGGGGAGAGGCAGCGGCCCATCTCGGCCAGTACGCAGGCGCTGCGGGAGGGGCGCCGCGGCAGGCGGCCCGAGCACTGGCGCACCGGGAAGGTGTCGTGCAGCGCGGCGAGGGCCTTGTCGGCGGCGCGGCGCGAGCCGAAGGGGCCGAGGTAGTCGGCGTCGTCGTCGAGCACCCGGGTCACCAGCGACAGCCGCGGCCAGGTCTCGCGGGTGAGCTTGACGAAGTGCACCTTGCGCGAGTTGCGCGAGCGGCGGTTGTAGCGCGGCTCGTGCTCGGCGATGAGCCGCAGCTCGCGCACCTGGGCCTCCAGCGGCGTCGCGCACTCGATGCCGGTGACCGTGGCGGCCAGCCCGACCATCTCGCCCATGCGCGAGCGGGTCTCGGAGGCCGTGAAGTACGACCGGACGCGGGTGCGCAGGTCCTGCGAGGTGCCGACGTAGAGCACCCGCGAGCGGTCGTCGCGGAAGAGGTAGACCCCCGGGGCGTGGGGGAGGCCCTCGGCGAGGTGGCGCTTCTTGCGCTGGGCGGTGCTCACCCGGGCCGAGAAGGTCTGCAGCTCCTCCAGGGTGTGCACGCCGAGGCCCCCCAGCCGCTCCATGAGGCCGTGCAGCACGTCGACGGTGGCGCGGGCGTCGGACAGGGCGCGGTGGTTGGGGGTCGTGGTGGCGCCGAAGAGGGCCGCCAGCGAGGAGAGCTTGCAGTTGGGAGCGTCGTCGCGGGTGATGACGCGGCGGGCCAGCCGCGCGGTGTCGAGCACCTCGAAGCGCGGCCACGGCCGCTGCTGCTGCTCGGCGAAGTGCTTGAGGAAGCCGACGTCGAAGGGGGCGTTGTGGGCGACGAGCACGCAGCCCGCGGCGAACTCCAGGAAGGCCGGGAGCGCCGACTCGATCGGCGGTGCGCCCGCGACCATGCCGTTGGTGATGCCGGTGAGCACGGCGATGAACGGCGGGATCTCGCCGCGGGGGTCGACCAGGGTCTGGAACTCGCCGAGGACCTCGCCGCCACGGACCTTGACCGCGCCGATCTCGGTGATCATCGAGCCACCCGCGGCCGAGCCCCCGGTGGTCTCGAGGTCGACCACGCAGAAGGTCAAGTCGCGCAGGGGGCGCCCGAGCTCGTCGAAGCTGCGCTGGGCCTCCCAGGGCGAGGGCGCCTCTCGCGTGCTGCTGCTCATGGTGGGCGACGCTAGAGCGGCGCACCGACAGTCCGGTGGCGACGCGCGGCATAGGCTGGCGGTCCGCAGGGGCGCGGTCCGGGTCGTGCCCCGGGTGCCGTGGGCCCACCGCGCGGTGCCCGCCCCGAGCCGCCCGTCCCGACCCGCCCGACCCGACTTCCCCGCGAGGTGCCCCTCCATGTCCGACCCGGCCGCCCCCTCCGACCTCGGGGACCTCCCCGAGCCGGTGCGCGCCCGGGTGGTGGCGCTGAGCGCCGAGGTGCTGCCCGACGTGGCCGCGCTCCCGCCGTCGCTGCGACGGGTCGCGGCCTTCACGCCGTCCCGGCGCGCGCGCCTCGGTGCGACCGCCCTCGCCGCAGCGCTGGGCGACGAGCGCCTGCGCGAGCGGGTGGCGGTGCAGGTCGCCGCTCGACGGTCGTCGACCCTCGCCGACCTGGCGCGGCTGGACGACCCGGTCGAGGCGGCCGCGCTGGCCTGGCTGGTGCGCCCCGACGGCTGGCAGGAGCCGGTCGCCGCCGCGGTCGACCTGACCGCGGCCCGGGCCGCACAGCAGGAGGCCGAGCAGGAGTCGCGGTGGCGACGCCGCGCCGAGGCGGCCGAGCAGGCCCTGCGCGAGCAACGCGCCCTGCACCGCCAGCAGGTCGAGGACTACAAGGCCGAGGTGGCGGGCCTGCGGCGCCGGCTGGCCGAGGCGCGCCGCGGCGACCAGGCGGTCGACGACGCGGTCCTCGACGGGCTCCGAGGCGAGCTCGACGAGCAGACCCGGGCCCGCCGGGCCGCCGAGGACGCACTGGCGGCCGAGCGGAGCGGCGTACGACGGCTGCAGGCGCAGGTCGAGCGGCTCGAGGCGACCAGCCGCACCGAGCGCCGCGCGGCCCGCAGCGAGCGCGACGAGGTCAGCCTGCGCGCCCGTCTGCTGCTCGACTCGGTCATCGACGCCGCCGCGGGGCTGCGCCGCGAGCTGGCCCTGCCGCCGGTGAGCGGCAGCCCGGCCGACCGGGTCGAGGCCGAGGTGGCGGCGGAGCGCGGACCCCGCGCCCCCGGCGGCGTCGCCGACACCGTGAGCCCGGCGGTGCTCGAGCAGCTGCTCGCCCTGCCCCACGGACGGCTGCTCGTCGACGGCTACAACGTCAGCAAGGGCGTGTGGGGCGGCTCGTCGCTCGAGGCCCAGCGGATCCGGCTGCTGGCCGCCCTGGCGCCGCTGGTCGCGCGCACGGGGGCCGAGACCACGGTGGTCTTCGACGCCGCCGACTCCGAGCACCGGCCCCCCGTCAGCCCGCCCCGCGGGGTCAAGGTGCTCTTCAGCCCGCCCGGGGTGATCGCCGACGACGTGCTGCGCGACCTCGTGGCGGCCGAGCCCGCCGGCCGCACGGTGCTCGTGGTCACCGACGACCGCAGCCTGCGCGCCGACGTCACCCGCTCCGGAGCGCGCGTCGTCGGCGTCCACGCCCTCGCGGGACTGCTGGGCCGGGTCTGACGCCGGGGCCGACGCCGGGGCCGACCCACCGCCCACCGACCTGCCGGTCCACGGACCCGGCCCCTGCGACACGCGCTCCCGCCCGGTGCGGCGCAGGACTGTCGGTGGCGCCTGCGAACGTCTCGCCCATGACGACGAGAATCGACTGCGACAGCTGCGTGGTCCGGGGCCTGGCCTGCCACGACTGCGTGGTCACCGTGCTGCTCGGGCCGCCGCCCGAGCTGACCTTCGACGACGACGAGGCGGCCGCGCTCGAGGCGCTCGCCGCCGGCGGCCTGGTGCCGCCGCTGCGGCTGGTGCGGGCGGTCGACACCCCGGGCGCCGAGTCCGCGTGACGCGGACCCCCGCGCCGGGTGTGACTCCTGTGGTCACTGGGACCCGAGGGGCTGACGGGGGTAAAGATTGCGTGAAGGCGCCCGACGCGCCGGGGCGATCCGGCGGGCGGGTTTTGTCCGCCGGGGTGAGGCGACTAACCTCGCGTGCTCAGGTGCCCGTGGCAGTGGACCATCCGGTTCGCGCGGGCACCACGCTGAGTCCGACGCCGCCTGGCGGCGCCGGAGCCGGGGAACCAACTCTTCTGGGGTGAATCTCCCGCGAGGCGCACCCACCGGTGCGAGGAGCGGGCGTAGGGCGAGTCGTGCCCGAATCCGTCAGCTCACCCGGTAGGCGTACGACAGCAAGGGAGACCGTCCGCTCGTGCAGCACGGCCGGAAACGACTCAGCACCGCCCTCGTCGGACTCACCCTCGTGGGTGCGATCGGGCTCATCCCCACCTCGCCGGCCCAGGCCGAGCCCGACATCGACGACGTCGAGGCACGCGTCGACCGTCTCTACCACGAGGCCGAGCAGGCCTCGGAGCGCTTCAACGACGCCCGCATCGAGCTGGCCGACCTGCAGAAGGACCTGGCGGCGCTCAACGCCGACGAGGACCGCCAGGACGCCCGACTCGACGCCGTGCGCGAGCAGGTCCGCGACTCCGTCGTGCGCCAGTACGAGGGCGAGAGCATCTCCGCCGTCGGCCAGGTCGTCGTCTCCGACGACCCCAGCGCCTTCCTGGCCCAGATGACCACGATGTCGTCCTTCGACTCCGTGCAGGACGAGCTCTTCGACAGCTACACCCTCGAGACCAAGGCCCTCGACATCCGGGCGCAGGCCGTCGCGCAGCGCGCCGCCGACGTCGCGGAGACCAAGGAGCAGCTCGCCGAGGAGAAGGCGACCATCGACGACAAGCTCGCCGAGGCCGAGTCGCTGCTCGACCGCCTCGAGACCGAGGCCCGCGAGGCCGTCGTCTCGCGCGACAGCTCGGCCCGCACGGCCGCGCCCGCGCCGACCAGCGTGCCGGCCTCGGGCCGCGCCGCCGCCGCGGTGCAGTACGCCCTCGCCCAGGTCGGCGACGCCTACGTCTACGGCGCCGCCGGTCCGTCGGCCTTCGACTGCTCGGGCCTCACCATGATGGCCTGGGCCCAGGCGGGCGTCTCCCTGCCGCACAGCTCGAGCGCCCAGTTCTCCTCCGGCCCGCAGGTCAGCTCCAGCGACCTCCAGCCCGGCGACCTGGTCTTCTACTACAGCCCGATCAGCCACGTGGGCATGTACATCGGCAACGGCATGATCGTGCACGCCGCCAACCCCGGCAGCGGTGTCACCACCGCCCCGGTGATGTCGATGCCCTACGTCGGCGCCGTCCGCCCGGGCTGAGCCCTGACCGACGCCCCGACCTCGAAGGCCGGTCGCCCACGCACGTGGGTGGCCGGCCTTTCGCTGTGCGTGCTGGTGCTCGCCGGGCTCGCGGTGTGGCGGGTCGCCGACTCGCCCTACGTCGCACCGGCCGGTCCCGACCCGGCCGCGGCGGGGGAGGCCGAGCCCGGCCTGGCCACCGCGGCGCTGCAGCGGCTGCAGCAGGCGATCGCGACCGGCGACGCCGCGGCGGCGGCCGCCCTGGCCCCCGGTGACGACCCGGCCGCGGCGGAGCGCCTGCGTGCCGCGGTCGACAACGCGGACGCCCTGCGGCTCACCGGCGTGACGCTGCGATACGTCGAGCAGGCGAGCGCGGTCGACGCGGCCGGCACCTGGTCGGCGGCGGTCGAGGTGACCTGGCGCCTGCGCGGCTTCGACCCGGCGCCCGCCCGCACCGAGGTGGCGTTCACGCTGCGGGCCGAGCCCGACCGCGTCGCCCTCGTCTCGGCCGGGGGAGGGGGCCTGCGCACACCGCTGTGGCTCGCCGAGCCGCTGCGGGTGGCCCGCACCCCCGACACGCTGGTGATGGTCGCCGGCGACGCCGCCGAGCTGCGCGAGTACGCCGCCCTGGCGCGCCGCGCCGTGCCGGTGGTCGCGCGCGTGGTGCCCGCCGAGCGCAGCCGCCTGGTGGTCGAGGTGCCCGCCAGCGCCGACCAGCTCGACGCGCTCCTCGACGTGCCCGCCGGCACCTACGCCGGCGTCGCCGCGGTGACCGCCCCCGTCGACGGCCGTGACGAGCCGGGCGGCCCGCTGCACGTCTTCGTCAACCCCGAGGAGATGTCGGGACTGCGCCCGACCGGCGCCCAGGTGGTGATGAGCCACGAGGCCACCCACGCGGTCACCGACGCCCCCACCAGCCGGGCGCCGCTCTGGCTGGTGGAGGGCTTCGCCGACTACGTCGCCCTGCGCGACGTCGACCTCCCCCTCGCCACGACCGCGGCACAGGCCATCGCCCGGGTGCGGCGAGAGGGTCTGCCGGCGGCCCTGCCCGGCACCGACGACTTCGACGTCGCGCAGACCCACCTCGGGGCGACCTACGAGAGCGCCTGGCTGGCCTGCCGGGTCGTCGCCGAGCAGGCTGGCCAGCAGGCGCTCGTGCGGCTCTACGAGGCCACCAGCCGCGGCGAGGACCTCGGCGCGACCCTGAGGCGGGTGTCGGGCCTCGACGTCGGGAGCCTCACGCAGGACTGGCGGCGCGAGCTGCGGGCCCTCGCCGACGCCTCCGGCTGACAACGAGACGTCGTCGGACGCGGAGCAGCCCCCGTCGACCACCGCTGTGGTCGACGGGGGCTGCTCGTCCCTCCCCGTGTCGGGGTCGTGCCGTGCTGGGTGCGGCCTCAGCAGCCGTCGGTCGCTGAGGCGGTGCTCGTGCTGACGGTGTCGCAGGTGTCCCCGAAGAGTCCGTCGACACCGCCGCCGAAGGCGAAGACCGCGGCGGCCACGAGGGCGGCGATGCCGGAGATCAGCAGCCCGTACTCGACGGCTGAAGCGCCGAGGTCAGCGAGCCTGTCGGTGGCCCGAGCCTCGCGCACCTTGTCAGCCGCCAGCGGGGGCAGGTCCGTCGCAGTCCGCAGCGGCGCCGCCGATGTCTCCGCAGGTGTCCTCGAAGATGCCGCTGATGGTGCCGCCGAAGGCGAAGACCACCACGACGATGAGGGCCGCGATGCCGGCGATGAGCAGGCCGTACTCCACGGCGGAGGCGCCGCGCTCGTCGTCGCGGTCGATGCGCAGGGCGTTGAGCAGGATGCTCAGGTAGGTGATCATGTTGGGGCTCCCATGTGGTCCGTGGATCTGAGGTCGAGGTCGGGGGACCTCACACCACTGATCCTGCTAGGGATCGCGCGCCGCCGGATCGGCCCACCGCTCCGACCCGGGTAGTCCCTTCGGACTACCTCTCCGCACCGCCCGCCGCGGGCCCATGGCCCGGCCGGCGGAGCCTCAGGACCGTCCGCCCGGGGCGATGCTCGACAGCAGGCCGATCCGCATGGCGGTGACGAGGGCCTGGGCGCGGTTGGCGGCGCCGAGCTTCTGGTAGATCCGCGCGATGTGGGACTTGGCGGTCGACTCGCTGAGGTAGAGCTTGTCGCCGATGGCGGCGGCCCCCAGGCCGTCGGCGAGCAGCAGCAGCACCTCGTGCTCGCGGTCGGTGAGGCGGGTCGACTCCGCGGCCGTGCGGCGCATCATGGCGCCGACCAGACCGGTGCACACGAAGGATCGCGGGGAGACCTTGGCGTGCCGCGCGGCGCGGATGACCTCGGCCGACGGGGCGTCCTTGCCGACGAAGCCCGAGGCGCCGGCCTCCATGGCGGCGAAGATCTGGTCGTCGCCGGAGTGCATGGTCAGCACGACCAGCCCGACGGTGGTGCTCTGCTTGCGCACCGCGCGCACGACGTCGAGGCCGGTGCCGTCCTGCAGCTGGAGGTCGGTGACCACCACGTCGGGCGCCAGGGTGTCGAAGGAGGCGATGGCCTCGCTGACCGTGGCGGCCACCCCGGCGATGGTCATGTCGGCCTCGAGCTCGAAGACGCCGGAGAGTCCGGTGCGGATGAGCTCGTGGTCGTCCACCAGCAGGACACGGATCGGCTGGTCGGTCATGCCCTCACTGTAGTGGTGCTCACGGGCTCGCTGTCTGCCGCCGGGCCCGAGGGCTGGGACGAGTCCTGCGGCGCCGGCCGGTCGCCGAGGCTCACCCGCACGCCGACGCCGCCGCCGGGGAGGTCCTCGACGGTGAGGTCGGCCCCGACCAGGCGGGCCCGCTCGCGCATGATGCCGAGGCCGAAGGAGTCGGTGCGGGGCTCGCCGAGGCCGCGGCCGTCGTCGACCACGCTGATCGACGCGCGCGGCGGGTGGACCTGGCAGTGCACGCGCACGGTGGTGCAGCGGGCGTGCTTGACCGCGTTGTTGACGGCCTCCTGGGTGATGCGGAAGAGCTCGGCCTCGACCTCCGGGCGCAGCCGGCCGGTGTGCTCGTCGAGGGTGACCTCGATGGCCAGGCCCGAGACCTCGCTGAGGTTGCGCGCGATCGCCCCGATCGCGGCGCCGAGGCTCTCGCTCTCGCCGACCGTGGTGCGCAGGTTGATGACCGAGCGGCGCACGTCGGCGACGATCGCGCTGATCCGCTCGCGCAGCATCTCGATCCGCTCGGCCTGCTGGGGGTCGGCGGGCCGGGCGGCCAGGGCGTCGACGACGTAGCCCAGGGAGGCGATCTCCTGGGCCACCCCGTCGTGCATCTCGCGGGAGAGCCGGCGGCGCTCGTCGGCGGTGGCGGCGTCGCGGAAGGAGGCGAAGAGCAGGGCGGTGTCGAGGTGCACCGCGCTGGGGCCGAGCCCGCGGGCCAGGCCCACCAGGCGGTCGCGCAGGTCGAGCGGCACCGGGTCGAGCCGCTCCGAGAGCGTGCCGGCGACGATGCCGGCGACGCCCGCGCCGGTGGAGAGCGGGAAGGCGAAGGAGCGGCCCTCCACCAGGATCGCCGCTCCCGCCCAGGAGCGCTCGGCGCGCAGCTCGCTGTCGCCGAGGTCCTCGCCCTCGAGCGAGCGGGTGAGCAGCGGGGTGAGGCCGTCGCCGCGGGGCACGTAGAGCACGAGGGTCGAGGTGGGAATCTCGTCGCGCACCCCGCTGAGGATGGCCCCGCCCAGGGCGTTGGGGTCGAGGCCGGAGCTGAAGCCGCCGCTGAGGTCGATGAGCTGGCGCAGCAGCTCCTGGGCGAAGCGGTAGGGCTCCAAGGGGTCGTTGGTGCGGGCGATGGAGGAGCGCAGGAAGGTCGCGATCAGGCCGAGCCCGAGGCCGGTGATGGTCCAGGTGACGATGCTGAAGGCCTCGTCGCCACTCGCGCCGCCGTGGAGCAGCTGCACCGCGGCCAGCAGGGCCGCCAGCTCGACGCCCAGGGCCACCGCGGTGCCGACCAGCCCGCGGCTCAGCCCGGCGACGAAGGGCGGCACGGCGAGGATGCCGAGGATCGCGATGGTGCCCGGCAGGCCGTAGCCGGCGGCCACGCCCACCGCCAGCGCCTCGACCACCATCAGCGGCGGCGACGACCCGGCGCTGCGCCGCTCGGCCAGGCTCGCCAGGAGCCAGGCCAGTCCCGCCACGACCAGGGCGTAGGCGGCAGCCGACCCTCGCCCCTGGGAGACGGGGACCAGCAGGGCCACCAGCACGAAGGCTCGTGCGGCGGCGCTGATGGAGAGCGGCTGGAGGTCCTTCACCGGGGGCGGCCCACTAGAAGTTGTCCATGATGCTGATGACGGCCGGGCCCATGACGGCAATGAAGAGGCAGGGCAGGATGCAGAAGATCAGCGGCACCGTGATCTTCACCGGCACCTGCTGGGCCTTCTCCTCCGCGCGCTGGCGGCGCTTCACGCGCATCTCGCTGGACTGCACGCGCAGCACCTGGGCGACGGGGATGCCGAACGAGTCGGCCTGGACCATGGCACTGACGAAGGATTGCAGATCGTCGACGTCGGTGCGCTCCGACAGGCCGCGCAGGGCCGCCGAGCGCCCCTGGCCGATCTGCATCTCCTTGAGCACGCGGGCGAACTCGTCGGCCAGCGGACCCTCGGTGTTGCGGGCGACCTGCTGGAGCGCGGCGTCGAAGCCGAGGCCCGACTCGACGCTGATCGTCATCAGGTCGATGGCGTCGGGCAGCTCGCGCAGGATCTGCGCCGAGCGGTCGTAGGTCTTCTGGTAGAGGTAGAGGTTGGGGCCGAGGAAGCCGAGCACCAGAGCGCCGAGACCGACGCCGAGCAGCACCCCCAGCGAGGCGCCGAGGAGCAGGGCGACCAGCACGCCCACCACGAGCCCGGCCACGGCGCCGAGCACCTTGGCCGAGACGACCTTGTCGACGGTGAGACCGGCGGGGTTGCCGGCGAGGTCGAGCTTGCGCCGGATCCGCTCGGCGGCGTCGGCGCCGGTGATCCTGCGGCCGACCACGAGGGCCCGGGCCCGCAGCGGGTCGAGGACCCGCTCGGCGAAGGGCCGATCGATCTCCTCGGTGAGGACCTTCGGAGCATCGGTCATGGCCTCGAGCACGGCGAGGGAGCGGGTGACCCCGGCCGACTCGGCGTCGGTGCGCAGGGCGGCACCGACGAGGACGAGGGAGACCGCCACCAGCACGACCCCGAGCAGGAAGACCATGGTCATCTCACACCTCCACCTTGATCAGCCGGCTCATCCAGAACACGCCCAGACCCAGGATGAGCCCGGCGCCGCCCAACATCAACCACCCCAGGGGCTCGGTGAACATCGGCTTGACGTAGTCGCCGTTGGTGAGCACGAGGTAGACCATGAACAGCGGCGGGAGCAGCCCGAGCACCCACGCGGAGAGCTTGCCCTCGGCGGCGAGCGCGGCGACCTGGCGGCGCATGTACTCCCGCTCGCGCATCGTGCCGGCGACGGTGTCGAGCAGCTCGGCGAGGTTGCCGCCGACCTGGCGCTGGATGCGGATGGCCATGACGACCCACTCGAAGTCCTTGCTCTCGAAGCGCTCGGCGACGCTCTCGAGCGCCTCCTCCAGGCTCACCCCGAGCCGCACCTCGACCAGCACGCGGCGGAACTCCGAGGCGACGGGGTCGACGCCCTCGCGCACGATGGTGTCGACCGACTGCGCCAGCGAGAGCCCCGCCGACAGCGAGCCCGACATGAGCTGCAGCGTGTCGGGCAGCGCGCTGTTGAAGGCCTTGCGGCGCCGCGAGCGCCGGACGCCGAGGTAGATCCAGGGCCCGAGCACGCCCAGGGCGAGGAAGAGCAGGCCGACGACGAGGCTGCCCTGGCCGAGCAGCAGCCCCATCAGGCCGGCCGCGAGCACGATGCCGGTGTGCACCAGCAGCCACTCGGCGGCCTTGAGGTCGCTGCCGGCCCCGTCGAGGCGCACGGCGATGCGGGCCTCCAGCCCCTTGTTGCGGCGCAGCACCTTGCCGGCGGCGTCCTTGGCCTGCTGGAGGGCCTGGTCGGGGTCGACCTTGGGCACCGCCGGCAGCCGGGACCCGCCGGAGGTGCTCGCGGTGTAGGACTCGACCCGCTCGGCGGCGGTCATCGGCGCGGCTGGTCGCGGCACCAGCAGGACGACGAGACCGACGAGGCCGACGCCGAGGGCGCCGACGCCGGCGTACATGGTCCAGGCCGGGGCGACCCAGCCGCTGTCGTCGACGACGGACGCGTCGAGGCCGGCGCTCCCGGGCGCGGCCGCGCTGGCGGCGCTGACGGTGGTGAAGGCCTCGGCGACGACCTCGCCCTGCGGTGTCGGCAGGGCGATCCGCAGCTCGGCCTCGGTGGCGGCGAGGTCGGCCGGTGCGGTGAGGCTGACCAGCACCTGGCGGTCGAGGGCGTCGGCCTCCTCGGCGAAGGCGGCGCGCAGCGCGTCGCTGTCGGCGGCCACGACCCGGCCCTGCCCGGCCCGCGAGAGGGTCTGGAGCACCTTCTCCTGGGCGGAGCCCTGCTCGAGGGCGATGACGTCGACCAGCACGCCGGAGTCCTCGACGGCGGCGGCGACGTCGTCGATGTCGGTCTCGGAGGTGTCGGCGCCGTCGGAGAGCACGAGCAGCTTGCGCTGGCCCTCGTCGCCGGCCATGGCGACGCCGCCGAGGACGCCGTCGTAGAGCAGGGTCCGGCGCGAGAGGGAGAGGCCCTCGACGACGGCGCGGGCGGCGTCGCGGTCGAGGGTCGGCTCGAGCGCCGCGGTGACCTCGCCGGAGAAGGCGACGACCCCCACCAGGACGTCGTCGGGTGCGCTGTCGAGGAAGGTGAGCGCGGCCTGCCGGGCCGCGGCGAACCGCTCCCCGGCCATCGAGTTGCTGGTGTCGACCACGAGGACCGCCGTGCGCCGCACCGCGCCGGAGCTGCCCGCGGGCTGGGCGGTGGCCTCGACCGCGGTGCCGTCGACGGTCACCGAGACGCCGCCGAGGTCGACGTCGCTGTCGGGCGGCACCGAGACGAGCACCTCGGCGCCGTCGTCGCGGGGCTCGACGTGCGAGATCGTGGCCTCGGACGCGCCAGGGGAGCCGCCGATGGAACCGGGGGCGGAGCCGGCGGCCAGGGCCGGACCGGCGGCCCCCAGGCCCAGGGTCGCCGCGACGGCGAGCAGGGCGGCGCCCCACAGCAGGTGCCGGGGCTGTGACCGCACCGCGGTCGCGCCGGGCCCGGTCGGGGAGTGCGGGCGCATCAGATCCGGTCCGTCGCGAAGAGCACCGGGTCGACGGTGACGTTGGCGTAGGCCATCTTGTCGAGGAACTTCGGGCGCAGCCCGGTGGGACGCATCCGGCCCAGGGTGCGGCCGTCGTGGTCGAAGCCCATGGCGTTGTCGAAGACGAAGATGTCCTGCAGCGTGATGACGTCGCCCTCCATGCGCTCCACCTCGGTGATGTGGGTGATGCGGCGGGTGCCGTCCTTGAAGCGGGTCTGGTGCACGATCAGGTCCACCGCCGAGGCGACCTGCTCGCGGATGGCGCGCACGGGCAGGTCCATGCCGGCCATCAGCACCATGGTCTCCATGCGGGCCAGCGTGTCGCGCGGTCCGTTGGAGTGCAGGGTGCAGATCGAGCCGTCGTGGCCGGTGTTCATGGCCTGGAGCATGTCGAGGGCGGAGGCGTCGCGGACCTCGCCGACGATGATGCGGTCGGGGCGCATGCGCAGGCTGTTCTTGACCAGGTCGCGGATCGTGACCGCGCCCTTGCCCTCGATGTTGGCCGGGCGCGACTCCAGCCGCACGACGTGGTCCTGCTTGAGCTGGAGCTCGGCGGCGTCCTCGATGGTGACGATGCGCTCGTCGTCGGGGATGAAGGACGACAGCACGTTGAGCGTGGTCGTCTTGCCGGCGCCGGTGCTGCCGGAGACGATGACGTTGAGCCGACCGCGCACGCAGGCGTCGAGGAAGTCGGCGGTGTGGGGGCTCAGCGAGCCGAAGCGGATGAGGTCGTCGACCGTGAGCGGGTCGGCGGCGAACTTGCGGATGGTCAGCGCCGAGCCGTCGACGGCCAGGGGCGGCACCACGGCGTTGACGCGGCTGCCGTCGGGCAGACGGGCGTCGACCATGGGGCTCGACTCGTCGACGCGCCGGCCGATGCGGGAGACGATCTTGTCGATGGTGCGGCGCAGGTGGTCCTCGTCGGCGAACTGGGCCGTGGCCGGCACCAGCCGGCCGCCCTTCTCCAGCCAGATCGAGTCGTGGCCGTTGACCATGACCTCCGAGACGTCGGGGTCGCGCAAGTAGGGCTCGATCGGTCCGTAGCCCAGGATGTCGTCGCTGATCTCCTGGGTGACGCGGGCGCGGTCGCTGCTGCTGAGCGGGCGGTCCTGGGCCCCCAGCACCTCGGCGAGCACGGCGCGCACGCGCTGGTCGAGCTCGTCCTGGTCCATGTCGGAGGCGTAGAGGTGGGGCCCCAGCTGCTTGAGCAGCTCGACGTGGACGTTGCTCTTGAGCTCCTCGATCCGGTCGCCCTGCTGCGAGGCGAGCGTACGCCGGGCAGCGGCGCCCACCGAGGGCTGCTCGGCGGGCGCCGGTCGCCGGGTGGTGAGGGCCGAGCCGGCCGTGGCGGACGACGCCGCGGCCGCGGCGGCCGCCTGCACGCTGGCCTCCGGGGTCACCGCGCCGACCGGGCCGCGGTGGCGGGCCGGCTGCGGCGCGCCGGACTCCTCAGCGGTCCGCCCCGGTGCGACCTCGGTGGTCGTGGTGGACGTCGTGGTGCTGGATCCGGCGGGGGACCCGGACGCGCGGCGGGCCGCGGCGAGACGGTCGGCGAGGGTGCTCATCGCGTCATCTCCTGATCCGGAAGCGGGCCTTCGCGGCGGTGGGCTCGGCGGGGGCACCCGTCGACGCGGTCGCCGGGGTGGCGGCCCGGTCGTCGGCGTCGCCGACGAGCTCCGCGGCGAGGGCGAGGATCGCGGTGCTGGACTGGTGGTCGGGGGAGCCGACCACGATCGGGGTGCCAGCGTTGGTGGCCGCCGCGATGTCCATCGAGGTGGCGATCTGCGCCGCGACCGGCATGCCCAGGATGGTCTCCACCTTCTCGGCGCTGATGCCGACGGCGTCGTCGGCGCGGTTGAGCAGCAGGTGGCGGTGGCCCGGAGCGATGTCGAGCATCTCGAGGGTCTCCAGGGCGACCTTGACGTTCTTCAGCGTCGGCACGTCGAGGGTGGCCACGACGACGCACTCGTCGGTCTCGTCGAGCGCGGTGAGGACCTGCTCGTCGAAGGACGGCGCGGTGTCGACGACGACGTAGTCGAAGCCCTCGCGCAGGGTGCGCAGGATGCGGGCCACCAGCAGCGGCGTGACCCGCTCGCGCACGTCGGGGTGGGCGGGCGCGGCGAGCACCATGAGCGAGTCGCGGTGGCGGGTGAGCAGCCCGTCGAGCAGGGTGAGGTCGAGGCTGTCCTCGGAGCCGATGGCGTGCTCGAGGGAGTGGCTGGGGAAGAGCTGCATGGTGATCGCCACGTCGCCGAAGGCGAGGTCGAGGTCGACCAGGCAGACGCGGCGGGCGCCGCCGTCGTTGAGCGCCAGGGCGAGGTTGACCGCCATGGTCGTCTTGCCGACGCCGCCCTTGGGGGAGAAGACGGTGACGACCTTGCCCACCTGCGTGGCCCCGGCGGGGCCGCGCAGGGCGACGAAGAGCTGGTGGGCGCGGGCGACGGCCGAGGTGAGCGACTCCAGGTCGCCCTCGGGCACCACGTCGCGCGCGCCGGCCTTCATGGCCTGGGTGAGCATCGTGGTGTCGAGCTCGCCGAGCACGAGCACCACGCTGACGGTGGGGCGGGAGGTGCGCAGCTGCTCGCACACGTCGAGGGCGTCGACCAGCTTGAGGCCGGGGCCGAGCACGACGACGTACTCGTCGTGGTGCTGGGCCAGCCAGGCCGCCATGCGGTCGGTGGTGTCGAGGGCCTGGCTGCCCGCGGGCAGTGCCGGGAGCAGGGCGGCCAGGACGGCGGGGTCGGGGTCGACGACTACGGGCACGTCGTCACCCGAAGAGGTTCTCGGCGGTGACGCCCGGGTCGGCCTTGAGGTTGGCCTCGGGGGTCAGCAGCGCGAAGGTCAGCTCCCCGGAGCCCTGGGCGAACAGGATGCGCTGGGCCTGCGCCTGGTCGACGGCGAGGGTGAGCAGCGTGTTGGGCACCTGCTCCGCCGGCGCGGGGGCCTCCTGCCCGTCGGCGGCGGCGGCCACGCTGACCGGGGTGGTGGAGCCGACGCCCAGGACGGTGGCACGCGTCATCAGCGTGCGGGTGAACTGCTGGCCGGCCGGGTCGGTGCCGTTGTAGATGATGGCCACCTCCGAGCCGGGGGTGATGAAGCCGGCGACCCGGGCGGGGTCGGTGAGGTTGACCGAGACCGCGATCTTGCCCGGCGGGATGGTGAGCGGCGACTCGCCGGCCGCGGTGGCCCCGAGCTTCTGCGGCACGATCTGCTCACCGGGGTAGATCGTGGTGAGGGCGACCAGGTCGGCGACGTCGGTGGCCTCGCTCAGCGCCCCGGGCAGGATCTGCCCCTCGGCGACGGCCTCGCGCGACAGCTTGCCGCTGTCGAGGGCCTGGCGCACGGTCTCCCCGCGCTCGATCTGGGTGTTGGCGACCAGGACGTCCTGGGTCGCGAACTGCGCCTCGGCCCGGTTGTCGGCTCCCTGCACGTAGAGGAACACCAGCACCGTGCCCAGGGCGGCCACCACGGCCGCGACCACCAGGAGCACCCTGCGTCGGTCCATCGTCGGTGACCTCTCCTCGGCTCAGACGGGACCGCCCTCGGGCCCCGTGCACCGGCGCCCGGGCCGATCCGGCCCTGGCGCCCCTCCGCGACTCATGCTAGGGACGCGCCGGCGGTGCATCTGGCTTTTCGGTCAATCGCCACCGCTGCTGAGCAAAAGGCCCCGCCGTCTCGTCGGGTGGGACCCCGGGTGCTCGTGGGGCGCCTGGGACGCCTCGGACACCCGTGGGCTCGGCTGACGGGTGCGTGGATCGCGCAATTGCGCGGGGTGGGGGGAGCGGTGGGGTGGTGGGGGCCGGGCTTTGCGTGGTTGGTGCGGGGTGGGGGCCGGCTTGGTGGTCGAAGTGGCGCAGAGCTCGCCGTGCGTCAGCCGTGCCGTCGTTGCGGCGGCGCAATTGCGTGATCCGGGTGCGTGGATCGCGCAATTGCGCAGAGGGCGAGGCGGCACGGGCTGGGTCACCCGTCCTGCGACCGGTGGCCCGCTGCCGAGGGGGCGGGCCCCGGGGAAGAAGGGAACCCGGCCCTGAGCCGCGCCGGTCGGATGCGCCGGTCGGATGCGTCAGGAGTAGAGCGCGTCCACCTCGGCGCGCAGCTCGCGCATGACGACGTTGCGCTTGAGCTTGAGGCTCGGGGTGAGCTGGCCGCCCTCCTCGGTCCACTCCTCGGTGAGCACGCGGAACTTGCGGATCGACTCCGCCTTCGAGACCGCCTTGTTGGCCTCCTCGACGCCGGCCTCGATCTCCGCCTGGAGGTCGGGGTCGTCGACGAGCGCCTCGACACCGCCGGACTTGCCGTGGGTCTGGGCCCAGGCGGCCAGCGACTCGGGGTCGAGGGTGACGAGGGCGCCGATGAAGGGCTGGCCGTCGCCGACCACGATGCACTGGTCGACCAGGGGGTGGGCCCGCAGCCGGTCCTCCAGCACCGCGGGAGCGACGTTCTTGCCGCCGGCGGTCACCAGGATCTCCTTCTTGCGCCCGGTGATCCGCACGAAGCCCTCGTCGTCGACCTCGCCGACGTCGCCGGTGTGGAACCAGCCGTCGCGCTCGAGCGACTCGGCGGTGGCGGCCTCGTTGCGCCAGTAGCCGGCGAACACCTGGCCGCCCCGGAAGAGCAGCTCGCCGTCGTCGGCCACGCGCACGGCCGTGCCGGGCAGCGGGCGACCCACCGTGCCGATCTTGGCGGCGTCGGGCAGGTTGACGGTGAGCGCCGCGGTGGTCTCGGTGAGGCCGTAGCCCTCGAGCACGGTGAGGCCGATCCCGCGGTAGAAGTGGCCCAGCCGCTCGCCCAGCGGCGCCCCGCCCGACACGGCGTGGGTGCACTCCCCGCCGAGGGCGGCCCGCAGCTTGGCGTAGACGAGCCGGGAGAAGACGGCGTGGCGGGCCTTGACCGCCAGCGACGGGCGGCCCCTGTCGAGGCCGCGGGAGTAGGCGATGGCGGTCTCGGCGGCCTTGTCGAAGATCGCGCCGCGGCCGTCGGCGGCCGCCTTCTGCGAGGCGGTGTTGAAGACCTTCTCGAAGACGCGGGGCACGGCGAGGATGAAGGTGGGGCGGAAGACCTGGAGGTCGTCGAGCAGGTGCGTGATGTCGGCGCTGTGGCCCAGCCGGGTGCGCGACTTGACCGCGCCGACCTGGATGATCCGGGCGAAGACGTGGGCCAGCGGCAGGAAGAGCAGGGTCGAGGCGCCCTCGGCCTCGAAGAGCCGCTCGAGCTCGTCGACGGCCACGCCCAGCTCGAACATGAAGTTGCCGTGGGTGAGCATGCAGCCCTTGGGCCGCCCGGTGGTGCCGGAGGTGTAGATCAGGGTCGCCAGGTCCAGCGGCGTCGCCGCCGTACGTCGTGCCTCCAGCTCGGCGTCGGTGACGTCGCCGCCGAGGCGGGTGAGCACGTCGACGGCGTTGTCGGTGATCGACCAGACGTGGACGAGGTCCTCCAGGTCGCGGCGCACGGCGCTCACGCGGGCGACGTGGGCGCTGGTCTCCGCCACGACCGCGCGGGCCCCGGAGTCGTGCAGGATCCAGGCGACCTGCTCCTCGGAGGAGGTCTCGTAGACCGGCACGGTGACGGCGCCGGCGAACCAGATCGCGTAGTCGAGCAGCGTCCACTCGTAGCGGGTCTTGGAGATCAGCGCGACGCGGTCGCCGGCCTCGATCCCGGCGGCGACCAGGCCCTTGGCGACGCCGCGGACCTCGGCGAGGAACGTGGCCGCGGTGACGTCGGCCCACCCCGACCCGTCGGGGGCGGGCCGGCTGAAGACGACCGCGTCGGGGGCCTCGGCGGCGTTGCGCACGACGTCGTCGGTGAGGTTGCCGGTCGCGGGGACCTCGATGGTCAGGGGCGTGGAGAACTCACGCACGGTGCCTCCTGTGGGGTGCTGGCGGGGGTCCGGAGCGGATCCGGAGCGGGCGGTCGTCGGCCGTCCGGGCGCGACCGCGAGGAGGTCGGTCCCGGCGCAGGTTACCGCTGGGGGCGGCAGGCGCGGCATCCGGTACGCTCGCGAATCGACCTGCCCCCGTCACCGGCGTGCCCCGTGGCGGACCTGCCAGGTCGACGTGCGGCCGCCGGGTCGCCCGGATCCCACCCGGCCGAGGCGCCCGCCACCGGCCGAGCCCCAGACCAAGCCGCAAGAACGCCGTAGGAACAAGGAGGCTCGCGTGGCCGAGCAGACCACGTCGTCGATCGTGATCGACGCCGCGCCGGCCGACGTCATGGCGGTGATCGCCGACTTCCCGTCGTACCCCGCCTGGGCCAAGGGCGTGAAGACGGTCGAGGTCGTCGAGCCCGGCAGCGGCGACCGGGCCGCGCAGGTCTTCTTCGTCCTCGACGTCGCCCCGATCAAGGACGAGTACACCCTGGCCTACACCTGGTCGGGCGACCGCGAGGTCACCTGGACCCTGGTCGAGGGCAAGATGCTGCGCTCCCTCGACGGTGCCTACACCCTGCGTGCCCTGCCCGGCGGCTCCACCGAGGTCACCTACCGCCTCGCCCTGGACGTCACCATCCCGCTCATCGGCATGCTCAAGCGCCGCGGCGAGAAGATCCTCATCGACACGGCGCTGAAGGGCTTGAAGAAGCGCGTCGAGTCGATCGCCTGACCGGGACGCACCAGTGCGCATCCTGCTGTTCACCGGCAAGGGCGGCGTGGGCAAGTCGACCGTCGCCGCCGGCACGGCCGCCCGTGCCGCCGCCGAGGGTCACCGCACCCTGCTGCTCTCCACCGACGGCGCCCACTCGCTGGCCGACGCCTTCGGTGTGGCGGTGGGCAGCGAGCCGACCGAGGTCGCGCCGCACCTGAGCGTGCAGCAGGTCGACGCGCAGCTGCGCTTCCAGCAGTCCTGGGTGGAGGTGCAGGGCTACCTGCTCTCCGTGCTCGACCGCGCCGGCGTCGACGCGGTCACCGCCGAGGAGCTCACCGTGGTGCCCGGCGCCGAGGAGGTGCTGGCGCTGCTCGAGCTGCGCACCCAGGCCCTCACCGGCGAGTGGGACGTCGTGGTCGTCGACTGCGCGCCCACCGCCGAGACCCTGCGGCTGCTGGCCCTGCCGGAGGCGCTGGGGTGGTACGTCGAGCGCGCGCTGCCCGCCGACCGGCGCCTGGTGCGCGCGCTGCGCCCCGTGCTGACCCGCGCGGCGGGCGTGCCGCTGCCCGCCGACTCCGTGCTGGGCGCGCTGGAGCGGCTGCACGCCGACCTGGTCGAGGTGCAGGCGCTGCTCTCGGGGCCCGAGGCCAGCGTGCGCCTCGTGCTGACCCCCGAGCAGGTGGTCGTCGCCGAGGCCCGTCGCCTCCACACCACCCTGTCGCTCTTCGGCTACCGCGTCGACGGCGTCGTGGCCAACCGCGTCTTCCCGGCCGGCGGCTCCGATGACTGGCGTGCCGGCTGGGTGCTGGCCCAGGACGACGTGCTGGCCGGCGTCCAGGAGTCCTTCGCGGGCCTCCCGGTGTGGCGCGCGGCCTACCGCGCGCAGGAGCCGGTCGGCCTCGAGGCGCTGCGCGGCCTGGCCGAGGAGCTCTACGCCGGGGACGACCCGCTCGTCGCGCCCACGGGGGCCGGCCCCTTCCGCATCACCCGCAGCAGCGACGGCGCCGTCCTGCGCCTGGCCCTGCCCGGCGCCACCCGCTCGGAGGTCGACCTGGCCCGCACCGCCGACGACCTCGTCGTGACCGTGGGGTCCTACCGCCGCCTGCTCACCCTGCCCACCGCCCTCGCGCGCCTCGACCTCGTCGGCGCGGGCGTGGTCGACGGGGAGCTGCAGGTGCGCTTCGCCGGGGCTCCCGCCGCGGCCGTGGACGTGCCCCCGCGACGGGAGCGCACGTCGTGACCGGGCCGGAGGAGCAGCCGCCGGGCGCTGCGGGCGAGCCGGACGCGAGCAGCGGGTCCGGTGAGGACGTGGGCGACGTGGCCGAGGAGGCCGCGAAGCTCATGGGCGCCCTCGCCGACTGGGCCCGCGACCAGGGCCCCGGCCTCGGCGCGGGCCTGGGCGCAGGGCTGGGCGCAGGACTGGGGTCGGGCCTCGGCGCCGGCCTCTCGGGGCTGGCCGAGCAGGTGGCCGAGCAGGCCGCCCGCGTCGGCGAGCACGTGCACCGCGGTCTCCAGGACAACCTCGCCACGGGCGCCCCCGAGTGCGCCTGGTGCCCGGTCTGCCGTGCGGTCGCCGCGGTGCGCCAGCTCAGCCCGGAGGTGCGCGCCCACCTCACCTCCGCGGCCTCCTCCCTCGTGCAGGCCGCCGCCGGGGTCCTGGCCACCCAGGTGCCCGACGACGCCGGCCCCCGCACCACGGGGGCCGACCGCTCGGAGGCCGACCCGACCGGGGCCGCGGCCGAGCGGCGCCCGTCCCGGGTGCAGCACATCGACCTCGACGACGACCCGCCCGACCCGCCCGACCCGGCCCGGCCCCCGCGGGCCGAGCAGCAGCAGGACCAGACCCCGCACAACCAGACCCGGCACCAGACCCAGCACCTCCAGGAGGACCAGTGACGCTCACGTGCGGCATCGACGTCGGCGGCACCAAGATCGCGGGAGGCGTGGTCGACGAGGACGGCAGCATCCTCGAGGAGCTGCGCGTGGTCTCCCCGGCCTCCGACGAGGAGGCCATCGAGCTGGCCATCGCCGGGCTGGTGACCGAGCTGCGCAGCCGCCACGACATCACCCGCGTGGGCGTCGGCGCCGCGGGTTACGTCGACAAGTCGCGCGCGGTGGTGATGTTCGCCCCCAACATCGCTTGGCGCCACGTCGACCTCAAGGCGGAGCTGGAGGCGCGCGTCGACCTGCCGGTGGTGATCGAGAACGACGCCAACGCCGCGGCCTGGGGCGAGTTCCGCTTCGGTGCGGGCCACGACGTCGACGACCTGCTGCTCGTCACCGTCGGCACCGGCGTCGGCGGCGGGCTGGTGCTCGACGGCCACCTGCGGCGCGGTGCCTTCGGTGTCGGCGCCGAGATCGGCCACATGCGGGTCGTGCCGGGCGGGCACCTGTGCGGCTGCGGCAACTACGGCTGCTTCGAGCAGTACGCCAGCGGCTCGGCGCTGGTGCGCGAGACCCGCGGCGCCGCCGCGGGGGGCTCGCTGCTGGCGCGCACCCTGCTCGACCGCGCCGACGGGGCGGCCGAGGCGATCACCGGCCCCCTCATCACCGAGGCCGCGCGCGAGGGCGACCCCTTCGCCGTGGAGCAGCTGGCCGACCTCGGTCGCTGGCTCGGGGAGGGCATCGCCTCGCTCACCGCCGTGCTCGACCCGGCCGTCGTGGTGATCGGCGGCGGGGTCAGCGAGGCCGGCGAGCTGTTGCTGGGCCCGATCCGCCAGGCCTTCGCGGCCAACCTCACCGGGCGCGGGCACCGCCCCAGCCTGGAGATCCGCAAGGCCCGCCTGGGCAACCGCGCGGGCCTCATCGGCGCCGCCGACCTCGCGCGCTACTGACGTGGCCCCGCCCCACGAGACGGTGTCGCACGACGGCGCCGGGCTGTTCATCGGCGTCGACGTCGGCGGCACCAAGGTGCTCGCCGCCGAGGTCGCCCCCGACGACTCCCTGCCGCGCATCGCCCGCCGCTCCACCCCGGGCCGCCGCGTCGAGGTGGGTCTGGTGGAGACCGCCCTGGACGAGGCCGTGCGCGAGGTGGCCGACGGACGGCCGGTCGCGGGGGTGGGCCTGGCCGCGGCCGGGTTCGTCGACGCGGCGGGGGAGCGGGTGATGTTCGCCCCGCACCTGCCCTGGCGCGGCGAGGACGTGCGCGCCCGGCTGGCCGCGCGCTGGGAGACCGTGGTCGCCCTCGACAACGACGCCAACTGCGCCGCGCTGGCCGAGTGCGTGGCCGGCTCCGCCCGGGGCGCCTCGGAGGCCCTGGTGGTCACGATGGGCACCGGGATCGGGGGTGCGGTCGTGCTGGGCGGGCGGGTGCACCGCGGCACCAACGGCATGGCCGGCGAGTTCGGCCACGCGCAGGTCGTGCCCGACGGTGCGCCGTGCGAGTGCGGGGGCCGGGGCTGCTGGGAGCAGTACTCCAGCGGCAACGCCCTGGTCCGCTTCGCCCGCGACCGCCTCGGCCACGAGCCCACGGTGCTCGAGGAGATGTGCGGCGGCGTGCCGGAGCGGCTGCTCGGCCCGATGGTCACCGAGGCCGCCGAGCACGGCGACCTGCTGGCCCGGCAGGCCTTCGCGTCGGTCGGCGACTGGCTCGGTGTCGGCCTGGCCAACCTCGTGGCCGCCTTCGACCCCGAGGTCGTCGTGGTCGGCGGCGGGGTCTCGGCCGCGGGCGACCGGCTGCTCGAGCCGGCCCGCTCCGCGCTGGCCCGGTCGCTGGTCGGCGCCGCCCACCGCCGCGTGCCTCCGGTGCTGCGGGCCCGCTTCGGCCCCGAGGCCGGTGTCGTCGGTGCGGCGTACCTGGCGCGCGGGGCCGCCGGAGGCTGAGGCCGTCCGGGTGCCGGCGCCCGCGGGTGGGGCTCAGACCTGGGCGCCGTCGTCCCAGGGGTCGCGGGGCTCGCGGGGCATGCGGGCCACGAGGTAGAGGAACCCGCCGATGAAGGCGGCCACCAGCAGCAGCAGCACCCAGCCGGGGAACCCGACGCCGAGCACGGTGGAGAGCAGGAGCAGGGCCACCACGACCACGGGGGCGCCGAGCACACCGACCCACGCCGCCAGGCGGTCGAGCGGCGGGCGGTCCACCGGCGGGGGCTCCGGCGGCACGAAGCGGTCCTCCGGGGTCAGCGCGAACGGGTCGCGGGGTCCCTCGACGGGGGTCTCGGGCTCCAGGCGCCACCGGCCCACGCGCTCGGCGGGAGGCTCCGGTGCGTCACCGGGGCCGGCCGCGGCGTCGTCGTGGCGCGGCCCCGCCCCCGGGAGGTCGTCGGGGTCGAGCTCGGGGCGGTCGCCGTAGTTGTCGACGATCGCGCGCCAGGCGGCGTCGTGGGGGTCGGTCGACCCGTCCTCGGCGTCGTGGGGTTCACGCTGCACCCGGCCCACGGTACGCGGTCAGCGGGCGGGTGCGGTCACCCGCTCGAGGAAGCGCAGCGTCTCCTCCACGATCCGCTGGGCGTCGTTGTCGAGCGTGGCGACGTGGTAGCTGTCCTCGAGCCGGACCAGCGTGCGGTCGGGCGAGGAGATCCGGTCCATCACGAGCGGCTCGGTGGAGTCGTCGACGACGTGGTCGACGGTGGAGCGCAGGTAGAGCAGCGGGACCGAGATGCGGGGCAGGTCGGCCACGACCCCCGGCCAGGCACGCATCATCGAGTGGGCCGCCTTGAGCGGCGTGCGGTGGTAGCCGTGCTCGTCGGTGCCGGGTCGCTTGATGTCGTTGACGATGCCGGGGAAGGACGGCACGACGTGCTTGAGCACGGGCAGCAGCCTGACGTCGAGACGCTTCGTCGCCAGCGCGGGGTTGACCACGACGACGCCGGCCACCCGGGGGTCGTCGGCGTGGTCGGCGGCCAGGCGCAGCACCAGCGCCCCGCCCATCGAGAGCCCGGCGAGCACGACGGCGTCGCAGCGCGCGGCCAGCTCCTCCAGGGTCTCCTCGAGCGCGTCGCGCCACTGCGACCAGCCGACGGTGTTGAGGTCCTGCCACGACGTGCCGTGCCCGGGCAGGCGCGGCACCTCGACGGCGTAGCCACGGGCTGCGAGCCGCTCGCCCCACGGTCGCATCGAGGCAGGGGAGCCGGTGAACCCGTGGCTGAGCAGCACCCCCACCCGGCGCCCGCCGGTGAGCTCCGGTCGCGCGGGGATCGAGAGCGGCTGCGCCTGAGGGTGGACCTGCGGCTGGGTCTCCATGGCGGCGATCATGCCCTAGTCTTCGCCTGGCGACCCGGGCCGACGGCCCCTCCAGCTGATCGGCGCTGGCGGTCGTGGTGTGACAGGCGTGCGAGGTCGGGGAGGGTGTCTCGGTGTTCTACTGGTTCCTCAAGTGGGTCGCGATCGGCCCCCTGCTCCGGGTCGTCTTCCGCCCCCAGACCTTCGGCGCCGACAACGTGCCCCCCGAGGGCCCGGCCATCCTGGCCAGCAACCACCTCTCCTACGCCGACTGGCTCTTCATGCCGCTGACCCTGCCGCGGCGGGTGACCTTCGTGGCCAAGGCGGAGTACTTCACCGGCACCGGCCTCAAGGGCTGGTTGCAGAAGACGTTCTTCTCCGGATCCGGCCAGGTCCCCATCGACCGCACCAGCGGCGACGCGGCGGCGGGCGCGCTGGCGTCGGCCAAGCGGGTGCTCGGCGAGGGCGGGCTCTTCGGCATCTACCCCGAGGGCACGCGCTCCCACGACGGCCGGCTCTACCGCGGCAAGACCGGTGTGGCCCGCCTCGCGCTCGAGACCGGGGTGCCGGTGGTCCCGGTCGCCGTCGTCGGCACCGACGTCGTGGCGCCGCCGGGCAAGAAGTTCGGCTCGTTCACCCGACCGATCGTGCGCTTCGGCCGCCCCCTGGACTTCTCGCGCTACGAGGGCCTCGAGAACGACCGCTACATCCTGCGCTCGGTCACCGACGAGATCATGTACGAGATCATGCGGCTCTCCGAGCAGGAGTACGTCGACATGTACGCCACCCGCGCCAAGGACCTGGCCAAGGAGCAGGCCAAGGACCTGGCCAAGGAGCAGGCGAGGGCGCGCGCGGAGGAGAAGGCCGCCGAGGACTCCCGGCGCCAGGCCTCCTGAGACCGGTGGGCTGAGACCGGTGGGTCCTGCGAGCGCGGCCGCGCGGGCGGTCGAGGACCGGCTGTTCCGTGCGCTCGCCGTGCTGCGGGTGGTGGTGCTGGCCAACGCGGTCGGGCTCAACCTCTACCGCGCGGAGAACTTCCAGCACCCGCGGTGGGCCGCGGCGGCGGTCGTCGCGATGGTCGTGTGGACCGGCGTGGCGCTCGCGGCGTACGCCGTGGTCCGGCGGCGCACGGCGCTGCTGCTCGTGGCCGACCTCGGGCTCGCGGTGGGCTCGCTGGCGGTGACGCCGCTGCTCAAGGGCGACGGGTTCAGCGCGTCGCTGCCCGGCTTCTGGGTGATGGGTGCCCTGCTGGCCTGGGCGGTCCACTGGCGCTGGGCCGGCGGCCTGGTCGCCGGGCTGGTGCTGGGCGGCACCGACCTGCTGGTGCGCGAGGACCTCACGCAGAACAACTACGGCAACGTCTTCCTGCTCGTCATCGGCGGCCCGATCGTGGGCTACATGTGCGGCTCGCTGCAGGAGATGGCCACCGAGCGCGACCTCGCCCAGCGCGCGGCCGCGGCCGCGGCCGAGCGCGTGCGCCTGGCGCGCGCCGTGCACGACGGCGTGCTCCAGGTGCTCGCGCTCGTGCAGCGCCGCGGTCGCGAGCTGGGCGGCGACGGCGCGCAGCTGGCCCGGCTCGCCGGGGAGCAGGAGGCGGCGCTGCGCCGGCTCGTGCAGGAGGAGGCCTCCCTGGGGCGCGGTGGTGACGGGAGCGACGGGGCCGACGGGGCGGTGCCGGGCTCCGCTGGCCCCGTGACCGTCGACCTCGCGGTCGCCCTGGCCCGCTTCGAGCAGCGGGCCGGCGTGACCGTGGTGGTGCCGGCCGAGCCGGTGCTGCTGCCCGGTCACGTCGCCGGCGAGGTCGCCGCGGCGGTGGGAGCCTGCCTCGACAACGTGGCGCGCCACGTCGGCGAGGGGGCCCCGGCCTGGGTGCTGCTCGACGACCTCGGCGCCCGGGTGGAGGTCTCGGTGCGCGACGAGGGCCCGGGCATCGCCCCCGGACGGCTGGCGAGCGCCGAGGCCGAGGGCAGGATGGGGGTGAGCGGCTCCGTCGTCGGCCGGATGGTCGACCTGGGCGGCACCGCCACGCTCAGCACCGGCGCGCACGGCACCGAGTGGGAGCTCGTCGTACGTCGCGACGCGGCGCAGGAGGACGCATGACCATCCACGACACCCATCCCTTCGCCGACCCCGATCCCGACCCCGTACGCCGCCTCCGCGGCCGCACCGGCGGCGCGGTCTCGCTGTGGACCACGGGCGCCGGGCCCGCGCGCGCCGGGCTCACCGTCAGCTCGTTCCTGGTGGCCGGGGGCGAGCCCGCCCGCGTGCTCGGGCTGGTCGACCCCGACTCCGACCTCGCCGACTCCGTCGACGTGGGCGACGCCCTCGTGGTGCAGCTGCTGGCCTGGGGCCACCGCGACCTGGCCGACCAGTTCGCCGGCACGGCGCCCGCGCCCGGAGGGCCCTTCCGGCAGGCGGCCTTCACCGAGACCGCCTGGGGGCCGCGGCTGGCCGACGTCACCACGTGGGCCGGGGTGCGGCTGGTCGCGGCGGAGCCGGCCGGCTGGTCGCGGCTGCTGACCTGCCTGGTCGAGCACGTCGAGGTGGGCGACGACGTCGAGCCGCTCGGCCACCGCCGGGGGCGCTACTCGCGGCTGGGCTGACCCTCGCGGCCCGGGGGACCCGCGGCCGACCACGCGTCAGGGCCCGCCGACCTGGGTAGGGTCCGGGCCATGGCGGAGCGAGCGGTGCGGGTGATGGTGGTCGACGACCACCCGATGTGGCGCGACGCGGTCGAGCGCGACCTGCAGGCGGCGGGCTTCGACGTGGTCGCGGTGGCCGGCACCGGGGCGGAGGCGATCGCCCGCTTCCCGGCCGCGCGCCCGCAGGTCGTGGTGCTCGACCTGCGCATCCCGGAGCCCGACGGGGTGGAGGTCACCGCCCAGGTGCTGCGCCACGACCCGTCGGCGCGCGTGCTGATCCTCTCGGCCTCCGGCGAGCAGGCCGACGTGCTCGAGGCGGTGAAGGCGGGGGCCACCGGCTACCTCGTGAAGTCGGCGTCGCGCGAGGAGCTGCTCGAGGCCGTGCGTCGGGTGGCGCGCGGCGACTCGGTCTTCACCCCCGGCCTGGCCGGACTGGTGCTGGGGGAGTTCCGGCGCATGGCCGAGGGGCCCGCCGCGCCCGACCCCTCCCGCGACGCGCTGACCGACCGCGAGACCGAGGTGCTGCGCATGGTCGCCAAGGGGCTGTCCTACAAGCAGATCGCCGAGCGCCTCGTGCTCAGCCACCGCACGGTGCAGAACCACGTGCAGAACACCCTGCGCAAGCTGCAGATGCACAACCGGGTCGAGCTGACCCGCTACGCCATCGAGCAGGGCCTCGACGACGACGGCTGAGCGACCCGTCCGCCCGCGGGCCCGCGCACCGGGCCGCCCGTCGGCGACGTCGAGGCCCCGGTGCCCGTGGGAGCCCCCGCGGGCCCCGCCCTATGCTCGCCGGATGGCAGACCCGGTGCTCGAGCTCGCCGACGAGCTCTACGCGCTGCCGCCCGGTGACTTCACCGCCGCGCGGGACGCCCGGGCCAGGGCCCACAAGGGCACCGACCTCGCCGCCGCGCTCAAGGCGCTGCGCAAGCCGTCGACGGCGGCCTGGGTGGTCAACCTCCTGGTGCGTCGCGAGGCCGCCCAGGTCGACCAGGTGCTCAGCGTGGGCTCGGCCCTGCGCGAGGCCCAGGCCGGCATGTCGGCCGACCAGCTGCGGGCCCTCACGCGTCAGCGCCGCCAGCTCACGGCGGCGGTGACCCAGCAGGCGCGGTCCCTGGCCGCCGAGGCGGGGGTGCGGGTGACGCAGGCCGTGGCCGACCAGGTGGAGGCCACGCTCACCGCCGCCGTGCTCGACGAGCGCTGCGGGGCCGCCGTGCGCAGCGGCCTGCTCGTGGGTCCGCTCGCCAGCACCGGCGTCGACGAGGTCGACGTGGCCGCGGCCCTCGCGCTGCCGGCGGCGCTCGGCCACGCGGCCGCACCGCGCGAGGCCGCGCCGACGCCGCGACCCGAGCTGCGCGTCGTGCCTGACCCGGAGGCCGACGCGAAGGCCCTGGCCTCGGCCCAGGAGACCCTCGAGGCGGCCGAGGAGGCGCTGGCGGCGGCGACCGGCGAGCACGAGCAGGCGCAGGCCCACGTGCAGGAGCTCGAGGCCCGCTCGATGCAGCTGCAGGCCGACCTCGACGAGCTGCGTCGCCGCGTGGCCGAGACCGAGGCGCGCGCCGAGCAGGTCGACGACGAGCTCGACGACGCCGAGGACGCCCGCGGCGAGGCGGCCGGCGCCCTCGAGGTCGCACGTGCCGAGCGCGACGCGGCTGCGGCCGCCCGCGACCGGCTCAGGCCGGCGCGAGCGCGCTGACCGGCACGGCCAGCCCGGCGAACGTGCGGGGGTCGGTGCGACCCCAGGCGCCGACCCGCAGGTCGGGTCGCAGATCGGGCCGGGCGTCGGTCCGGGCGTCGGTCCGGGCGTCGGGCCGGGCGTCGGTCCGGGGAGTCGGCGCGTGCGCGGGCGACGTGGCCTCGACCAGCTCGGGCAGCGCGTCGAGCGGCACGCCGAAGAGGGCGCACAGCTCCTCCGACCAGCCCTCGGCACCCAGCAACAGCGTCGGCCGGGCGTGGGCGGCGTCGGTGACGTGCTCGAGCCCGCGGGTCATCCGGGCGACGAGGTAGGACTCCACCCCGCCGACGGCGTAGCGGCCGTCCTCCACCAGCGCCCACGTGTGCGGCTCGTGCTCGGCCAGCCAGCGCAGCCGCGGGCCGGCGACCCGGTGGTCCAGCGGCTGGTCGGCGAGCAGCTCGACGTGCGCCGCGGCCCCTTCCGCGCGCAGCTGCTCGCACAGCCCCGTCGTACGACGGTCGCCGGCGGTGATCGCGGGTCGGGGCGCGCCGAGGGTCTCGCGGTCCCAGACCAGCAGCGTGTGGGGGTCGCCGCCGACGGCGACCTCGACCACCGCCCAGCCCTCGGGCAGCGCCGCGCCCACCTCGGCGACGGCGCTCAGCGTGCCCTGCCAGACCTCCTCGGGGGAGGTCTCCACCTGGTCGGGCGCCGGCCGGTGGTGGCGCAGCGTGAGCGCGGAGGTGGCGATGGTCGCGCCGTTGGGCGCGAGGCCGGCCACGTGCACGGCCGTGGAGGTCACCCGCACGGCCAGTCGCACGTCGGAGCCCTGCGCGCCGCCCTGGCCGCTCATGGCCGGGTCACGGGCCCGGCGCCCACGGGCCCGGCCTGCCGGCGGCGCTCACGCGCCGGTGGAGCGCACGATGTCGAGCACCCGCCGGTCGATCCAGGCCAGCTCGGGGTCGACCCGCATCTCGTAGTTCTCGGTGCCGACCCAGGCGTGGAAGTCGCGCTGGCCCTGGGCCGCGGCGAAGGCGGTCAGCTCGGCCTCGAGCTCGGGCGTGACGGGCACCTTCTCCTCCTCGGTCGAGGCGGTGAGGTAGAGGTCGTTGAGGTCGAGCAGCCGGGCCAGCTCGGCCAGCGGGTCGACGTGGTCGTCGACGCGCAGGTCCACGGCGATGTCGTCGAGCCCGCCGTAGCCGGCGCCGTCGCTCACCACGAGCAGCGCGGCCGACTGCCGGCCGCGCTTGTCGCCGCCCGCCTCGTCGCCGGCCGCGAGGGCGGCGAGCAGGCGCCGGGCCAGGGGAGCCTCGGCGGGGGAGCCCTCCCAGGCCGTGCGCATGGCCTCGACCACGTGCTCCCCGGCCAGCACGTTGCCCTGGATCGCGAAGCCCTCGCCCGTCGCGCCGCCGGCCCAGTCGAGGCACGCGGGGCCGGTGTGGCTGGCCGCGCCGCCGTCGACGTCGACGATGCCGACCTGGCGGTGGTCGCGGCCCGGGTCCTCCTCGAGCAGCCGCTGCAGGGCGACCTCCGCGGTGGCGCCGTCGTCGAGGTGGGAGAGGGCCATGCCCTTGTAGGCGACGTTGGCGTCGGCCTGGGTCGCGAGGGCGCCGACCTGGGCCACGGCGGCCGGCACGGCCGCACCGACCGCGAGGAACTTGGAGGCCACCGCCACGCCCCAGGACTCACCGTCGGCGGAGCGGGCCACGATCGAGAAGGTCATGGCGCGACCCTAGGACACGCCCGCCCCGCCCCGGCCCACCCCGGCGGCTCCACCCCGGCCCACCCGCCCGCCACCCCACCCGCCACCCCGGCGGCCCGACGCCGACCCGCCCGGGCGGTGGACAGCACCTGGCCCGACCGTGTGACCGCCACTACAGTCGGGCCCGCCCGCTTCGAACGATCCAAGCCGTCGGCCGGGCCGACCACCGACCACGGCCCTCCCGGGTCACCAGGACAGGAGCGCAGATGCGCGTCGGAGTACTCACCGGAGGCGGGGACTGCCCCGGTCTCAACGCCGTCATCCGCGCGGTCGTGCGGCGCGGCACGCGCGACCACGGCTTCGAGTTCGTCGGCTACCGCGACGGGTGGAAGGGCCCGCTCGAGGGGCTGACCATGCCGCTGGGCGTCGAGCAGTGCCGCGGCATCCTGCCCCGCGGCGGCACCATCCTGGGCTCCAGCCGCACCAACCCGTTCTCCATCGAGGGCGGCGTGGAGCGGATCAAGGACAACCTCGCCGCCGACGGCGTCGACGCCCTCGTCGCGATCGGCGGCGAGGACACCCTCGGGGTCGCCACCCGGCTGGCCGACCTGGGCGTCAAGGTCGTGGGGGTGCCCAAGACGATCGACAACGACCTCTCGGGCACCGACTTCACCTTCGGGTTCGACACCGCGGTCAACATCGCCACCGAGGCCATCGACCGCCTCCACACCACCGCGGAGTCGCACCACCGTGTGCTCGTCGTGGAGGTCATGGGCCGCCACGCCGGCTGGATCGCTCTGCACGCCGGCATCGCCGGCGGTGCCAGCGCCGTGCTCATCCCCGAGCAGCCCTTCGACATCGCCGCGGTCTGCGCCCACGTCGAGACCCGCTTCGAGAGCGAGTACGCCCCCATCGTGGTCGTCTCCGAGGGAGCGGTCCCCGCCGACGGCTCGGGCATGACCCTGGCCTCGGGGGAGAAGGACGCCTTCGGCCACGTGCGCCTCGGCGGCATCGGCGACCGGCTGGCCTCCGAGATCGAGCACCGCACCGGCAAGGAGGCCCGCGCGGTGGTGCTCGGACACGTGCAGCGCGGCGGCACGCCCACGGCGTTCGACCGCTGGCTGGCCACCCGCTTCGGCCTCCAGGCCGTCGACGCGGTCGCCGACGGCGACTTCGGCACGATGATGGCCCTGCGCGGCACCCGCATCGACCGGGTGCCGCTGGCCGAGGGCACCGCCGAGCTCAAGCTGGTCTCTGCGGAGGAGTACGCCGAGGCCGAGGTGTTCTTCGGCTGAGCCCCGGGCCCGCCGGGAAGGCCTCCTGCCGCGGGGCGAGTAGCCAACGACCCCCCGCCTGGGGTTGGGTAGGCCCACTCGCACGCATCCACCAGGAGGCACCCTGATGAGCACCCACGAGACCGCCGCGGTGGAGACACCCGGGTCCGAGCCCACCCTGAAGCGGGTGATGGGCCCCAAGCTGCTGCTGCTGTTCATCGTCGGCGACATCCTCGGCGCCGGCGTCTACGCCGTGACCGGCCAGATGGCCGGCATCGTCGGCGGCGTCGTCTGGCTGCCGTTCCTGGTCGCGTTCGTCGTCGCGACGCTCACGGCGCTGTCCTACCTCGAGCTGGTCACGAAGTACCCCCAGGCCGCCGGCGCCGCGCTCTACACGCACAAGGCCTTCGGCATCCACTTCGTCACCTTCCTCGTGGCCTTCGCGGTGATCTGCTCGGGCATCACCAGCGCCTCCACCTCGGCCAACGTCCTGGCCCAGAACCTCCTGGCCGGGCTCGACGGCATCGGGCTGGAGACCGGGCTCTCGACCACCGGCACCACGATCATCGCCATGCTCTTCATGGGCCTGCTGGCCGCGATCAACCTGCGCGGGGTCGGCGAGAGCGTGAAGTTCAACGTCGTGCTCACGCTGGTGGAGATGACCGCGCTGGCCATCGTCATCGGCGTCGGCTTCTACGCCATGGCCCAGGGCGAGGGCGACATCAGCCAGATCACGACCTTCGAGTCGCCCGAGGACAAGGGCCTCTTCCTCGCCGTCACCGCGGCCACCTCGGTGGCCTTCTTCGCGATGGTCGGCTTCGAGGACTCCGTCAACATGGTCGAGGAGACCAAGGAGCCCGAGCGGATCTTCCCGAAGATGATGCTCACCGGCCTCGGCATCGCGGTCATCTTCTACATGCTGGTGGCCATCGCGGTGGTCACGGTGCTCACCCCCGACGAGCTCGCGGTCATCAACGAGTCCGAGGGCCGCGCGCTGCTCGAGGTGGTCGGCAAGGGCGCCCCCGACTTCCCGATCGACAAGGTCTTCCCGTTCCTGGCCGTCTTCGCCGTCGCCAACACCGCGCTGATCAACATGCTCATGGCCAGCCGCCTGGTCTACGGCATGGCCCGTCAGGACGTCCTGCCCCGCAGCCTCGGCAAGGTCTCCCCGAACCGCCGCTCGCCCTACGTCGGCATCATCTTCACCACGCTCATCGCCGTGGCCCTGATCTGGTACGTCGCGACGCAGTCGGACTCGAGCATCGTCGCCGCGCTGTCCGGCACGACCTCGCTGCTGCTGCTCGGCGTCTTCACCATCGTCAACGTGGCCTGCCTGATCCTGCGCCGCGACGACAAGCAGGGCACGGGCTTCTTCCGCTCCCCGGGCGTCACCCCGGCCGTGGCCGCGGTGCTCTGCGCCTTCCTCATCGGCCCGTGGGTCGACCGCGACGTCCTGCAGTACCAGATCGCGCTCGTGCTGCTGCTCATCGGCGTGGCGCTGTGGCTGCTCACCTGGTTCGTCAACCGCGGGGTGCGCGCCAAGCGCACCGGCTTCCGCGACATCGAGCACCTCGAGGACTGAAGGCCCCGCCGCGTCGCGCGCACCGTCCGGCACGACCCCGTCCGCATCGCGGGCGGGGTCGCGCTGTTTCGGGGCGCGAGCGGACCCGGCCGTACCCTTGGCCGGTGAGCACCATCCCCGACCTCGCCACCCTGCACGCCCTCGGCCCGGCCCAGCAGCCGACCTACCCCGACCAGGCGGCCGTCGACTCCGCCGTCGCGCAGCTGCGCACGATGCCGCCTCTGGTCTTCGCCGGCGAGTGCGACGAGCTGAAGGGCAAGCTGGCCGCGGTCGCGCGCGGCGAGGCCTTCCTGCTCCAGGGCGGCGACTGCGCCGAGACCCTCGCCGGGGTCACCGCCGACAACGTGCGCAACAAGCTGCGCGTGCTGCTGCAGATGGCGGTCGTGCTCACCTACGCCGCCTCGGTGCCGGTCGTGAAGGTCGGCCGCCTGGCCGGTCAGTACGCCAAGCCGCGCTCCTCCGACCTCGAGACCCGCGAGGGCGTGACCCTGCCGGCCTACCGCGGCGACGCGGTCAACGGCTTCGAGTTCACCCCCGAGGCCCGCGTGCCCGACCCGCAGCGCCTGGTCGACGTCTACAACGCCTCCGCCGCGACCCTCAACCTCGTGCGCGCCTTCACCACCGGCGGCTACGCCGACCTGCGCCAGGTCCACACCTGGAACACCGACTTCGTGCGCGAGTCGCCGGTCGGCCAGCGCTACGAGGAGATGGCCGGCGAGATCGAGCGCGCGCTCACCTTCATGCAGGCCATCGGGGCCGACCCCGACGAGTTCCACCGCGTCGACTTCCACTCCAGCCACGAGGCGCTGGTGCTGGAGTACGAGCACGCGATGACGCGCATCGACTCGCGCACCGACGCGCCGTACGACGTCTCGGGGCACTTCGTCTGGATCGGCGAGCGCACCCGCCAGCTCGACAACGCCCACGTGGAGCTGCTCAGCCGCATCCGCAACCCCATCGGCGTCAAGCTCGGCCCCACCACCACCCCCGACGACGCGATCGCCCTGGCCGCCAAGCTCAACCCCCACAACGAGGCCGGCCGGCTCACCTTCATCACCCGCTTCGGCGCGGGGAGGATCCGCGACGGTCTGCCGCCGCTGGTGGAGAAGGTCAAGGCCGCGGGCCTGGAGGTCGCCTGGGTCTGCGACCCCATGCACGGCAACACCTTCGAGGCCTCCTCGGGCTACAAGACCCGCCGTTTCGACGACGTCATCGACGAGGTCCAGGGCTTCTTCGACGTGCACCGCTCGCTCGGCACCTGGCCCGGCGGCGTCCACGTCGAGCTCACCGGCGACGACGTCACCGAGTGCGTCGGCGGCGGCGAGGAGCTCACCGACATGGACCTCTCCTCGCGCTACGAGTCGGTCTGCGACCCGCGCCTCAACCGCGTGCAGTCCCTCGAGCTGGCCTTCCTCGTCGCCGAGATGCTGCGCAAGGCCTGAGCAAGCCACGAGGGCGCCCGGGCACGTCGCCGGGCCGCTGTCGTTGCTCGCCCCGCGACCGGGCGACGGGAGCCGGTGCGGGAGGATGGCCGCGTGATCGACCTGCGCAGTGACACCGTGACCCGCCCGACCGACGCGATGCGCCAGGCCATGGCCCGGGCCGAGGTCGGCGACGACGTCTACGGCGAGGACCCCACCGTCCTGGCGCTCGAGGAGCGGGTGGCCGACCTGCTGGGCCACGAGGCCGCGCTCTTCTGCCCCACGGGGTCGATGGCCAACGTCCTGGCCGTGCGCGCGGTCGTGAAGCCGGGCGAGGAGGTGCTCTGCGAGGCCTCGGCCCACATCGTGCGCGCCGAGCTGGGGGCCCACGGCGCCTACTCCGGCATCACCTCCCGCACCTGGATCCACCCGCGCGGCCAGGTGGACCTGCCGACCGTGCGCTCGATCCTGGCCCCCGACATGGGTCCGTTCTTCGTGCGCACCGCGGCGATCTCGGTGGAGAACACCCACAACTTCGCCGGCGGCACCGTGCTGCCCCTGGCCGACCTGCGCGACCTGCGCGAGCTGGCCACCGGCGCCGGCGTGGCGGTGCACATGGACGGCGCGCGGCTGTGGAACGCCCACGTGGCCACCGGCACCGCGCTGAGCGAGTACGGCGCGATCGCCGACGTCATGGCGGTCTGCCTGTCCAAGGGGCTGGGCGCCCCCGTCGGCTCCCTGGTGGTCGGCTCGGCCGACGTCATCGCCGAGGCCCGCGTGTGGCGCAAGCGCATGGGCGGCGGCATGCGGCAGGTCGGCATCCTCGCCGCGGCCGGCCTGCACGCCCTCGAGCACCACGTGGAGCGGCTGGCCGAGGACCACGAGCACGCCCGGCTGCTGGCCGAGGCCTGCGGCGTCGACCCCGCCGGCGTCGACACCAACATCGTCGCCGTGCCGCGCGGCGACGCCGCCGAGGTCGTCGCGCGCGCCCGGGAGGCCGGCGTGCTCGTCTCGGCGGTCGGCCCCGCCGTCGTGCGGCTGGTCACCCACCTCGGCGTCGGCCGTGCCGACGTCGAGCGGGCCGCCGGGGTGCTCGCGGCCCTCTGACACCACGGCTCCGGGACCACGCCCCCCGCCGCGACCCCCGCGCGCGGGGATGTGCCGGGCCCCGCGGGTCAGCCGGCGGCCACGGGCGCGCCGAGGAGGGAGACCTCGCTCAGCGCGGTGTAGTCCTTGGCGTCGGGGCCGTCACCGGGCGCCGAGACCGCCACGATGCGCAGCCGCACGCTGCTCGTGACGGCGCCGCCGGCGTCGAGGGTCTGCAGCTCGCGGCTCTCGCCCAGGTCCTGGCGCAGGGTCGTGCCGTCGTCGAGCACCCACTCCACGGCGAGGACGCGGCGGTTGAGGGAGTACCAGTCGTAGGTCGTGCCGCGCGGGTCGGTCGCGGTCTTGGCGTAGCCGTTGACCAGGCCGACCCGGGAGAGCGCCACGGGCTCGGCGAGGTCGAGGACGATCTCGGAGCCGCCGGCGTCGCCGCTCGTGCGCCAGCAGGTGGTGGGGTCGCCGTCGACGAGCCGGGTGTCGTCGTAGGAGGTCGTGCTGCCGTCGGCGACGTCGACGCTGCTGGGCGCGGTGGCGGGCACGGTGATCGACGCGGCGGCGGCGACCTCGACCGGGTCGCCGGTCGGGGTCGGGGCGGTCTCCTCGCCGGGGGACCCGGAGGGCGACGGCGCGGAGGTGGGGGCCCTGTCGGGGTCGCGACCTGCGCCGCCGCGCGGCACGTCGACCGCCGCGGGCTCCTCGGGGCCCTCGCGCAGCACCAGCAGGGCGCCGCCAGCGGCCAGCAGCACCACGAAGAGCGCGCCCACGACCCAGGGCAGCACCCGGGCGGTGCGGCCGGCGCTGGCGTCGCGCGGACTCGCGGATCCGGGACCGGCGGCGGGTGAGGCGGCGACCGGGGCACCGCACTCGGCGCAGAAGCGCCCGGTGGGGGTCGCGGCTCCGCAGCGGTGGCAGCTGCTCACGGGTCTCTCCGGGTCGGGGTCGCAGGCACGCGGCCGACCAGGGGTGGGAAGCGGCGTACGGCCTGGGCCAGCTCGCGCAGCTCGGTGTCGACCAGGGCCTGCGGGCCGTCGCACAGTGCGGTCTCGGGGTCGGGGTGCACGTCGACGACGAGCCCGTCGGCGCCGACCGCGACGGCCGCGCGCGACAGCGGCACCACCAGCTCCTTGCGGCCCACGGCGTGGGAGGGGTCGACGACCACGGGGAGGTGGCTGCACGCCTGCACGACCGGCACGGCCGAGAGGTCGAGGGTGCGGCGGGTGGCGCTCTCGAAGGTGCGGATGCCGCCCTCGCACAGCACGATGTCGAGGTTGCCGCGCTGGGCGACGTGCTCGGCGGCCATCAGCCACTCCTCGACCGTGGCGGTGGCGCCGCGCTCCAGGAGGACCGGGAGCCCGGCGTCACCGACGGCCTGCAGCAGGCCGACGTCGCTCATGTGGCGGGTGCCGACCTGGAGCATGTCGGCGTGCTCGGCGACCACGTCGACGTCTCGGACGTCGACCACCTCGGTGACCACCGGCAGGCCGGTGGCCTCGCCGACGTCGGCGAGGATCCGCAGGGCGGGCACGCCGAGGCCGGCGAAGGCGTAGGGCGAGGTGCGCGGCTTGAAGGCCCCGCCGCGCAGCAGCGTGGCGCCCGCCGAGCGGGCCATCCGCGCCGCCTCCAGGGTTTGGGCCGCGGTCTCGACCGCGCACGGCCCGGCGACGAGGGTGAAGGTGCCGGGCCCCACCGGGACCTGCCGGCCGGGACGCCCGACCCAGACCGTGGAGCGCTCGGGGTGGTGCTGGCGGTTGACCAGCTTGAAGGGGTCGGAGATGCGGTGCACGTCGGCGACGCCGCGCAGCGTGCGCAGGTTGAGGTGGTGGAAGGACGTGATGTCGCCGACCAGCCCGATGACGGTGCGCTCGAGGCCCTTGCTCACGTTGGCGCGGCCGCCCACGCCCTCGACGCGGGCCACGACGGCGGCGACGTCCTCGTCGGTCGCCTCGGGTGACATGACGACGACCATGACGTGCTCCCTCCTCGCCGGGCGCGGGACGGTGCCGGTGGTGTGTCGCCGCACCGTGCTGACCCGCGTCGTGCTGACCCGGGCCCGGGCCCGACCCTAGGGCGGTGACGGCGCGCGTCGGGGGCGTTCCCGGCCCCCGAGACACCACCGGGTCACACCACGAGGTGCTGGACCTCGCCCTCGACCGTGCGCCGTGGCACCAGCTCCACGACGAGCATCGCCGCCAGCACCATCGCGCCGCCGCCGAGCATGCGCAGCGTCAGGCCCTCGCCGCCGAGGAGCACCGCGAAGAAGGCGGCGAAGACCGGCTCCATGCTCATGATGATCGCGCTGCGCGTGGGCGCGAGGTGGGCCTGCGCCCAGGTCTGGCCGAGCAGGGCGAGGGCGCCGGCGAAGAGGGCCATGTAGACCACCGAGACCCAGTCGCCGGTGGTCGCGGGCAGCACGACGCCGTCGGGCGCGGTGGCGACCAGGCAGACCGCCGCGATGACGAGCAGCTGCACGATCGACATGCCGAGCGCCTGGCGGGCGTCGGACCACGCGCCCAGGCCCACGATGTGCAGGGCGTAGAGCACCGCGCTCACCAGGGTGATGGACTCGCCGTAGCCGATGGACAGCCCGTCGAGGGTCAGCACGCCGAGGCCGGCGGTGGCGAGGGCGACCGCGGCCCAGGTGACCGGGGAGGTGCGGGTGCGCAGCAGCAGGGCGGCCAGCACGGGGGTGAGCACGACGTACATGCCGGTGATGAAGCCCGAGACGCTCGCCGGGGTGTGGGCCAGGCCGGCGGTCTGGAGGATCTGGGCCGCGCCGTAGACCAGGCCGAGCACGGCGGCGTGGCGACGCGACTCCGCGCTGAGGCGCGCCACGGCGCGCGGTGCGACCAGCAGCATCACCAGCCCGGCGATCGTGAACCGCACGGCGAGGAAGTCGAGGGTCGGCACCCGCTCGAGCAGGTCCTTGATGAGGAAGAACGTGCTGCCCCAGCAGGCCGTCATGGCCAGCAGCGCGGCCGTCGCGAGCAGGGTCGTACGCCGGTCGACGCCGCTCGCGTCGTGGGCGGGCGTCGCCGGGGCCGGGGCGCTCACCGGGCCTGCTCGGACCCGACGCGGGCCCGCAGCCGCTTGAGCAGCGCGAGGTCGGGGTCGCCCTCCTCGCGCGAGCCCGGGGTCTCGAGCACGAAGGGGACCCCCGCGGTGGCGGGGTGGGCCAGCAGCTCGGCGAAGGCGGTCTCGCCGATGTGGCCCTGGCCGATCTTCTGGTGGCGGTCCTTCAGGGCGCCCCGCACGTCCATGGAGTCGTTGGCGTGCACCAGCCGCAGCCGGCCCGGCCCGCCGATCTCGACGACCCGGTCGAGGGTGGCAGCGGCGCCGCCGGGCTCGTCGAGCGGGGCGCCGGCGGCGAAGACGTGGCAGGTGTCGAGGCAGATGCCGGCCTTGGGGTGGTGGTCGAGGGCGTCGAGGTAGGCGGTGAGGTCCTCCACGCCTGCGCACAGCGAGCGGCCCTGGCCGGCGGTGGGCTCGAGCAGCAGCCACGGCGCGGCGTCGTCCTCGAGGGTCTCCAGCAACGGCAGCAGACCCTCGCGGACCTGCCGCAGGGCGGCGGCGTGGCGCGCGGCGCGGGCGGCCTGCGTCGCCGCGGGGTCCGCCGCGCCGGCGGGCGCGCCGGTCTCGACGTAGGAGCCGGTGTGCACGACGACGCCCTCGGCGCCGATCTCGACCGCGCGGCGCAGGTTGTGGGCGACCACGGCGACGCTGTTGTCGTAGGTGCTCGCCGTCGGGGAGCCGAGGTTGACCAGGTAGGGGGTGTGGATGAAGGAGCGGATGGCGCGCTCGGCGGTGGCGGTGCGGAAGGCGGCGTCGTCGGCGGGCCTGCCCGGCGAGAGCCGCCAGCCGCGGGGGTTGCCCACGAACACCTGGAGGGTCTCGCAGCCGAGCCGCTCGGCGTCGGCCAGCGCACCGGCCGCGAGCCCCTTGCCGACGAGGACGTGGGTGCCGACGGGGTTGCGCATGGCGCGAGGCTAGGGCGGCGCCCGTCCGCCGGCGAAATCAGGCCAGGACGTCAGGCCAAGGTGTCGGACCAGGACGTCGGACCAGGACGTCGGACCAGGACGTCGGACCAGGACGTCGGACCAGGCCGTCAGACCAGGAAGAGGGTGACCGTGCTGCCCTTGGGCACCATGTCGCCGGGGTCGGGGTCGGTGGACAGCACGTAGCCCAGCCCGATGTAGGTGGAGGAGTTCTCGACCCTCACCTCGAAGCCGAGGTCCTCCAGCCGCTCGCGGGCCGCGTCGACGCCGCTGGCGGTCAGACGCGGCATCTCGACCAGCTCGGGGCCCTTCGAGACCACGAAGGTGACGGTCTCGCCGGCGAAGAGCGTGCCGCCGTCGGGGCTCTGGCTGACCACGTCGCCCGCGGCGACCTCGTCGTCGAAGACCTCCTGGTCGCGCACGACGACCAGGCCGCGCTCGGTGAGGGTCTGCTCGGCCTGGTCGGCCGACCGCCCGACCCAGTCGCCCACCTGGAGGGGGCGTCGGCCCTTGCTGACCACGAGGTCGACGGTGGCGCCGGGGCGGCGCACGGCGCCGGTGCCGGGGGTGCTGCGGATCACGACGCCCTCGGGCACGCGCTCGGAGAAGCGCTCGCGCACGCGGCCGGGCACGAGCGTGAGGTCGCGCAGCGCGTCCTCGGCCTCGGCGCGGGTGCGACCGGCCAGGCGCGGCACCTCGTACTCCTCGACGCCGAGGGAGGTGACGAGGGTGACCTCGCGGCCGCTGACCAGCCGCGAGCCGGGATCGGGGTCGGTGGAGACCACGCGGCCCTCCGCCACGTCGTCGCTGTAGACCGGGTCACCCACGACGACCTCGAAGCCGGCCGCCTCGAGCTCGGTGACCGCGCTGGCGCCGGTCTGGTCGAGCACGGCCGGCACGGTGGAGTAGCGGGCCCAGCCGAACCAGTAGGCGCCGCCGCCGACGCCCACGGCGAGCACGAGCGCCACCACCAGGAGCAGCAGGCCACGGCGCGAGCGGCGCGGGCGGGCGCCCGGGGGCGCGCTGC
>NZ_CAKASO010000012.1:0-94376 GCF_916862475.1 Nocardioides sp. Leaf374 | reverse complement strand
CGCGGCCCGCACGCAGCTCGCCGCCGGCGACGCTGATGACGGCGTTGCCGTAGGCGAGCAGGAGGGCGGCCATGAGGCGGGCCCGGTGCACGGGCCCCAGCGCGAGCCGCTGGGGGTGGGCCGGTCGGTGCCGGATCGGTCGTCGCTCATGGTGGTGTCCTCTCGCCGGGTCTGCGACGTCGCTCGACGTCTCACACCGAGGACCCTCGCCGGGGCGGCTGGCAGCACCACCGGGACCACCTGTGCGCCACCTGTGAGGCACCGACGGGATGTCGTGCTGGTGCCCGGGGCCGGCGTGCGGCACAATGGGGCGCACAACTACACGAGTGTCATTCGTGCGACCGACATCTGACGACGAGACCGCTGGGGAAGGCGTAGCTCGCGCCGCAGATGAAGGAGGTCACGGTGACCACACAGACTGCCACCCGTAATTCGACGAGGGGCGTGCTCTACGTGCACTCAGCGCCCTCGGCGCTGTGCCCGCACGTGGAGTGGGCCGTCGGCGGAGTGCTCGGTGTCGCCGTCAGCCTCGACTGGACGCCGCAGCCGGCGCAGTCGGGCACCTACCGAGCCGAGCTGTCCTGGGCGGCCTCGGCTGGCAGTGCTGCTGCCATCGCCTCGGCGCTGCGCGGCTGGAACCACCTGCGCTTCGAGGTCACCGAGGAGCCCACCAGCGCCACGGAGGGCACCCGCTTCTCCTACACTCCCGAGCTCGGCGTCTACCACGCCGTCACCGGGCTGCACGGCGACATCATGATCCCCGAGGACCGGCTCAAGGCCGCGGTCGTCAAGGCCGCGCTGGGCGAGGTGACCCTGCTGACCGAGATCGACAAGCTGCTCGGCAAGCCGTGGGACGACGAACTCGAGACCTTCCGCCACGCGGGCGACGGCGCGCCGGTGCGCTGGCTGCACCAGGTCGTCTGAGGCCGGTCGGGCCGGTCTCCGACGCGCCGGTCCGGCACCCCGCAGGGCCGCACGACGTCGTGAGGTCCCGCCGAGCCCGGTGCGGCGCGAGCCGTGGGGTCAGCCGGGCAGGCGCAGACGGAAGCGGATCGGCTTGATGGAGCCGTCGTGGATCTCGTCGACGTTCTGCAGCGTGAGCTTGCCGCGCAGCGTGAAGCGGCCCGGCACGGTCGCGGTGCGGCAGAAGCGGATCGAGTCCACCCCGGCCTTGGGGTCGGCGCCCTTGAGCAAGGCGCCGGCCGCGACCCGCTCGCCCCGCCGGTCGACCAGGAACGTCTCCAACGCCCACTGGTCGAAGCGCGGCTTCACCTCCACCTCGTAGCGGTAGCGGTAATCGTGGCAGCCCTTGCGCAGGATCCCGTCGCCCCGCTCGATCTGGGCGAAGCGGGCGAAGCCCTCGTGACCCGGGTGCGCCGGCGCCGGCGCAGCGGGCCCGAGCACGGCGGCGCCCAGCGCCGTGGCCGCCGCGACGGCCAGTGCGGCCGCGCGCGGGCCCCGGACGGCGCGGGCGCGGCGGGTGGACGGTCGGATCAGCGCGAGCGTGGTGGCGGGCATGGGGGTCGACCTCCCGGGTGGTCGTCGTGTGACGGTGGTCTCCCCACCGTGCCACGGGCGCGGCGGTGACGCGACACGCCCCCGGATCGTGGGACGACCCGGGGGCGTGCTGGTGCGCGCGGCGGGGTGCCGGCGAGGAGCCTCAGAGCGGGATGTTGCCGTGCGCGCCGTGGCGTACGCCGACGCTCTGCACGGCCTCGTCGATGGCGCGCGCGATCATGCTGCGGGTGCGCTCGGGGCTGACGACCTCGTCCACGACCCCGATCTCGACCGCCTTGTCGACACCACCGGCGATGCGCTCGTGCTCGGCGGCGAGCTCGGCCTCGACCTGGGGACGGATCTCCACCGACACCTCGGCGAGCTTGCGCCGGTGCAGGATGCGCACCGCGGCGACAGCGCCCATGACCGCGACCTCGGCCCCGGGCCAGGCGAACACCTTGGTGGCACCGAGCGAGCGGGCGTTCATGGCGATGTAGGCGCCGCCGTAGGTCTTGCGGGTCACCAGGGTGACCCGGGGCACGACGCACTCGCCGAAGGCGTGCAGGAGCTTCGCGCCGCGGCGCACGACCCCGTCCCACTCCTGTCCGACACCGGGCAGGTAGCCGGGCACGTCGACGAGGACGATGAGAGGCACCCCGAAGGCGTCGCACATGCGCACGAAGCGGCTGGCCTTCTCCGCCGACAGCGAGTCGAGGCAGCCGCCGAGGCGCAGCGGGTTGTTGGCCACCACCCCGACGGTGCGCCCGCCGAAGCGGCCCAGGGCGGTGACGATGTTGGGCGCCCACCGGGCGTGGAGCTCCTGGGCGGTGCCCTCGTCGAGCACCGACTCGACCAGCGGGTGCACGTCGTAGGCGCGCTTCTTCGACTCCGGGAGCAGGGCCGCGAGGTCGCGGTCCTCGACGTCCTCGACGCGCAGGCTGCCCTGGGCGCCGAGCAGCGAGGCCACGCCGCGGGCGCGCTCGAGGGCCTCGGCCTCGGAGTCGGTGAGGATGTGCACGACGCCGGAGCGGCGACCGTGCGGCTCGGGACCACCGAGACGCAGCATGTCGACGTCCTCCCCGGTCACCGAGCGCACGACGTCGGGCCCGGTGACGAAGATGCGTCCCTCGGGGCCGAGGATGACCACGTCGGTCAGCGCCGGGCCGTAGGCCGCGCCGCCGGCCGCGGGGCCGAGCACCACGGAGATCTGCGGGATCTTGCCCGAGGCCTGGGTCATCACGTGGAAGATGCGGCCCACGGCGTGCAGGGAGAGCACGCCCTCGGCCAGGCGTGCCCCGCCGGAGTGCCACAGGCCCACGATCGGCACGCCGTCGGTCATCGCGCGGTGGTAGGCGTCGACGACCACGCGGCAGCCCACGTCGCCCATCGCCCCGCCCATGACGGTGGCGTCGGAGCAGAACGCGACCACGGGCGAGCCCGCGACCTTGCCGATGGCGGCGAGCATGCCGGAGTCACCGTCGGGGGTGAGCAGCTCCATCGAACCCTCGTCGAAGAAGGCGGTCAGGCGCAGGACCGGGTTGCGGGGGTCCTGGTCCCGGGGGAGCTTCGCCGGCTTGGCGGGCGCCGCCTGGACGCTCATCGGTAGGTCCCGAACGCGACGGCGACGTTGGCGCCGCCGAAGCCGAAGGAGTTGTTGAGCGCCGCGATGTCGCCGTCGCGCAGGGTGCGGGCGGTGGTGGCGATGTCGAGCTCGACCTGCGGGTCGAGGTCGTCGAGGTTGATCGTGGGCGGCACCAGGCGGTGGTGCAGCGCCAGCACGGTCGCGATCGACTCCAGCGCGCCGGCGCCGCCGAGCAGGTGGCCGGTCATCGACTTGGTGCTCGTGGTGACGACCTCCGAGGCGTGCGAGCCCATCACCGCGTGCAGCATCAGGCCCTCGGCGATGTCGCCCTGCGGGGTCGAGGTGGCGTGGGCGTTGACGTGGACGATGTCGGCGGGGCTGATGTCGGCCTCGAGGAGGGCCCGCTTGATCGCGCGGGTGCCCCCACGGCCCTCGGGGTCGGGCTGGGCGATGTCGTGGGAGTCGGCGGTGATGCCGGCACCGAGCACCTCGGCGTAGATGCGCGCACCGCGGGCGCGGGCGTGCTCCTCCGACTCCAGCACCAGCACGCCGGCGCCCTCGCCGAGCACGAAGCCGTCGCGCCCGGTGTCCCAGGGACGGGAGACGGTGGTGGGGTCGCCGCCCTCCTCGCTGCCGGTCTTCGACAGCGCCATCATGTTGGCGAAGGCCGCCATCGGCAGCGGGTGGATCGCGGCCTCGGTGCCGCCGGCGACGACGACGTCGGCACGGCCGAGGCGGATCTGGTCGATGGCCAGCGCGATGCTCTCGTTGCCCGAGGCGCAGGCGGAGACCGGGGTGTTCACGGCGGCGCGGGCGCCGACGTAGAGGCTGATGTTGGCGGCGGGCGCGTTGGGCATGAGCATGGGCACCGCCAGCGGGGAGACGCGGCGGGGGCCCTTCTCCTTGAGCACGTCGTAGTTCGACAGCAGCGTGGTGACACCGCCGATGCCGGAGGCCATCGCGACGCCGAGGCGGTCGCGGTCGAGCTCGGCGTCGACGAGGCCGGCGTCGGCCCACGCCTCCATGGCCGCCACCATCGCGAACTGCGAGGAGCGGTCGAGACGCCGGGCCTTGACCCGCTCGAGCACCTCGGTGGGCTCGACGGCCACGCGACCGGCGATCTTGACCGGCATGTCCGCGGCCCACTCGTCGGTCAGGCGCCGGACGCCGGAGCGGCCGGCGACGAGCGCGTCCCAGGTGGTGGCGACGTCGCCGCCGACGGGGCTGGTGGTGCCGAGCCCGGTGACCACGACTCGGGTGCGGGCGGATGGCGCGGATGTCATCGTCAGGGTGTCCTCACGTGCGGGAAGGGACGCGTCGGGCGGTGCTGCTGCGCCCGCCCGACGCGGGTGGTGCGGGGCGGCCCCGGGGTCCGGGGCCGCCGTGGTGCTGCGGTGGTGCTGCCGGTCAGGCGGAGGCGCGCTCGATGAACGCCACGGCGTCGCCGACGGTCTTGAGGTTCTTGACCTCGTCGTCGGGGATGGACACGCCGAACTTCTCCTCGGCGGCCACGACGACCTCGACCATCGAGAGCGAGTCGACGTCGAGGTCGTCGACGAAGGACTTGTCGAGCTGGACGTCGTCGGCGTCCACGCCGGCGACCTCGTTGACGATCTCGGCGAGGTCGGCGCGGATCTCTTCGGTGGTGGGCATCGCGTGATTCCTTCTCTGTGGTGGCCGCGGGAGGTCCCCGCGGGGGTTCGGGTGGTGCGTCGGGTACGTCGGGGGCGTGCGGTCGGGCTCCTGCCGGCCCGCGCGGGGCCGCTCAGGGGCCGGTCAGGGGATGGTGACGACCTGCGCGGCGTAGGAGAGCCCGGCGCCGAAGGCGATGAGCAGCGCGAGGTCGCCGGAGCGGGCGTCGCCCTCGGCCACCATGCGGTCCAGCGCCAGCGGCACGGAGGCGGCGGAGGTGTTGCCCTGGTCGACGATGTCGCGGGCGATGCGCACGTCGGCCGGCAGCTTCATGGCCCGCGCCATGGTGTCGGTGATGCGGTTGTTGGCCTGGTGGGGCACGAAGCAGTCGAGGTCGTCGACGGTGATCCCGGCCCGCTCGACGGCCTCCAGCCCGGTCTTGGCCATCTGGAAGGAGGCCCAGCGGAAGACGGCGTTGCCCTGCATCACCAGGTGCGGCACGCGGGGCTCCTCGGAGGTGAGCGCCTGGTGCCAGTCCTCGCGGGTGCGGATGAGGTCGTACTGCTCGCCGTCGGAGCCCCAGACGACCGGGCCGATGCCCGGGGTCTCGCTCGGTCCGACGACCACGGCGCCCGCACCGTCGGCGAAGATGAAGGCGGTGCCGCGGTCGGTGGGGTCGGTGATCTCGGAGAGCTTCTCGACCCCGATGACCAGCACGTGCCCGGCGCTGCCGCCGCGCACGAGGTCGGAGGCCAGGGCCACGCCGTGGCAGAAGCCGGCGCACGCCGCGGAGATGTCGAAGGCCGGGGCGTGGTCGGTGCCGAGCTCGTGGGCGACGGCGGTGGCCAGCGACGGCGTGCTGAGGTGGTGGCTGACGGTGGCGACGATGACGCAGCCGATGTCGCCCGGCTCCAGGCCGGCGCGCTCGACGGCCTGGCGGGCGGCGCCCACGGCCATCACCTGCACCGTCTCCTCCTCGGTGGCCCAGCGCCGCTCGCGGATGCCCGAGCGCTGCTGGATCCACTCGTCGGAGGAGTCGATGGCCTCGACGACCTCGGAGTTGGGGACGACGCGCGAGGCGCGGTAGGCGCCGACGCTCTTGATGGCGGCGTGGGCGGCGCCCTGGGCGGTGCGCAGGCCCGTGGTGGCGGCCATCAGCTGGCGCCGTGGGGGTGCAGGCGCAGCAGGGGCTGACCGGGGGAGACCAGGTCGCCGTCCTCGACGAGCCACTCCACGACCTGGCCGCCGTGGTTGGCGGTGACGACCAGCTTGTCGCGCGAGCTGGCGACCTCGCCGATCACCGCGCCCGCGGCCAGCTGGTCGGTGGCGCCGGCCGCCTCGTCGCGGTGGAAGGTGCCCTTGGTGGGGGAGACGACCATGCGCCAGGTGGGGCTGTTCTCCATGCCGGCGGACTCGCCGTGCTTGTCGCAGAAGGCGCGCGCGTCGTCGAGCTGGTCGGGGGTCTTGAGGGCGAAGGTCTCCACGCCCTTGAGCGCCCGCTTGGCGATGCCGGTCAGGGTGCCGGCCGGCGGCATCTCGAGGATGCCGGTCACGCCGAGGTCCTCCATGGTCTCCAGGCACAGGTCCCAGCGCACCGGGTGGGAGATCTGGCCGACCAGGCGGCGCAGCACCTCGCGACCGTCGTGGACGACCTGCCCGTCGCGGTTGGAGATGACGCGGGTGCGGGGGTCGTGGGTCGAGACCGCGCGGGCGAGGTGGCCGAGGTGGCCGACCGCGGGCTCCATGTGGTGGGTGTGGAAGGCGCCGGCGACCGAGAGCGGCACGAGGCGGGCCTTGGCCGGGGGAGCGGCCCTGAAGGCCTCCAGCTGCTCCAGGGTGCCGGCGGCGACGACCTGGCCGGGGCCGTTGTCGTTGGCGGCGGTGAGACCGTGCTCGGCCAGGCCGGCCAGCACCTCCTCGCGGTCACCGCCCAGCACGGCGGTCATGCCGGTCGGGGTCGCGGCCGAGGCCTCGGCCATGGCCTTGCCGCGCTCGCGCACCAGCACCATGGCCTGCTCGGCGGTGATGACGCGGGCGCCCGCCGCGGCGGCGATCTCGCCCACGGAGTGGCCGGCCACGGCCCCGATGCGCTCGAAGGCGTCGCCGGGGTGCGGGAAGAGCGCCAGCGCCGTGACCAGACCGGTCGCCACCAGCAGCGGCTGGGCGACCTTGGTGTCGCGGATGGTCTCGGCGTCGGCGTTGGTGCCGTAGTCGACGAGGTCGAGGCCCGCGACGGTGGAGAGCCACTCGAAGCGGGCGGCGAAGGTGGGGTCCTCGAGCCAGGGGGTGAGGAAACCGGGCGACTGGGCTCCCTGACCGGGAGCGACGATGACGAGCACACCCCCACTCTGCCGGGGCCCGGGGCCGGGACCCACCTGCGGCGCGCACCAAGTGCGCGGCTCGAAGTTGTAGGAACCCGACAAATCCGGTTTACAGATGTGTCGTGGTGTCCGAAGCCGGTCGTGCCGGGGTCCGCCGACCCGACTGCCGCCCGAGCACCAGCGCCATCTCGAGGGTGAAGGCGTCGCGCGGCTCGCCGGGCGCGTAGCCCGTGAGGTCGGCGACCTGGCGCAGCCGGTAGCGCACGGTGTTGGCGTGGACGAAGAGCGCCCGCGCGGCGCCCTCGATGGAGCCGCCGGCGGCGAGGTAGGCAGCGAGGGTCTCCACCAGCGTGCCGCGGGCCCCGACCAGGCGGAGGTAGACGTCCTCCACGAGGTGGCGCCGGGCGTGGCCGTCGCCCACCAGCACCCGCTCGGGCAGCAGCTCGTTGGCCAGCACGGGGCGCGGCGCCTCGGGCCAGCCGCTGGCGGCGCGCAGCGCCGAGACCGCGGCCCGGGCCGAGACGTGGGCCTCCGCGAGGCTCCCGGCGACGGGCCCGACGACGACCGGTCCCTCGCCGAAGAGCCCGACGACCACGTCGGCGGCGGCGCGGGGGTCCTCGACGCCGCCCAGGATGACGACGAGCCGCTCGCCCTGCACGGCGCACAGGGCGTCGGTGCCCGCGGCCCGGGCCCGTCGGCGCGCCTCGTCGAAGAGGTCGGTCTCGGTGCGTCGCGCCGGCGCCGACCCGAGCACGACCACGACCCGGCCGCGCGCGGTCCACCCGAGGGCGCTGGCGCGGGACAGCACGGTCTCGTCGGCCTCGGCGCGCAGCACCGAGTCGACGACCAGCGCCTCGAGGCGGGCGTCCCAGGCGCCGCGGACCTCGGCGGCGCGCGCGTAGACCTCGGCGGTCGCGAAGGCGATCTCGCGGGCGTAGCGCAGCAGGGCGGCGTGCACGTCGACCGCCTCCTCGGGCTCCAGCACGCTGTCGACGTTGCTCTCGACGACCTCGATCGAGAGCCGCACCAGGTCGACGGTCTGGCCCAGGGTGATGACGCCGGCCAGGGTGCGGGGCGCGGCCTCGAAGATCGACCCGGCCAGCGCCGGCCCGGACCCGGGGGTCCCGCCGTCGGCGCCGTACCACTCCACGAACCCGCGCACGCCCGCCTGCACGATGAGGCCGACCCAGGAGCGGTCCTCGGCGCTGAGCTCGCGGAACCACGGGACGGAGGCGTCCATGCGGGCCGTGGCGGCGGTGCTGAGGGCGCCGGTGGCGCGCAGCAGGCGCGCCGCGGCGCGGCGCCGCTGCTCCGAGGGGTCCGCGGCGGCAGGGGGCACGCCCCGAGGCTAGTGCCCCCGCGCAGGTGAAATCAGCGGTGGGCCGGGCGGTTGTGCTGCGTGGGCCGCGTGGCGTCTGGTTGAATCCCGCACAACGTCGCAGCCCCGGGAGGCCCCGCGTGACGGCACCGCACCACGAGGTCCAGCACCTCACCATCCACGGCCACCGCCGCGCCTTCGTCAAGGTCGGCAGCGGGCCGGTCGTCCTGCTGCTGCACGGTCTGGGCTGCGACCACACCACGTGGTCCCCGGTCATCGACACCCTGGCCGAGCGCTACACCGTGCTGGCGCCCGACCTGCTGGGTCACGGCGCCTCCGACAAGCCGCGCGCCGACTACTCCGTGGGTGGCTACGCCAACGGCATGCGCGACCTGCTCACGGTGCTGGGCATCGACAAGGTGACGGTGGTCGGCCACAGCTTCGGCGGCGGCGTGGCGATGCAGTTCGCCTACCAGTTCCCCGAGCGCACCGAGCGGATGATGCTGGTCGCCTCCGGGGGTCTCGGGCCCGAGGTCTCGCCGGCGATCCGCGCCATCACGACGCCCGGCTTCCACCAGCTGATGGGTGTGCTCACGCTGCCCGGCGTGCGCCACGTGGGCGTCGCCGGCATGCGCACGCTGGCCGCGGCGCCGCTGCCCGGCACGAGCGACCTCGCCGAGGTCGCCGACATCTACGACTCCTTCAAGGACCCGCGCGCTCGGGCCGCGATCCGCCAGGTCGTGCGTGCGGTCGTCGACTGGCGCGGCCAGCTCGTCACGATGGCCGACCGGGCCTACCTCACCGAGGCCATGCCGATGAGCGTGGTCTGGGGCAGCCACGACCGGGTGATCCCGGTCAGCCACGCCGACAACGCCGCGTCGCTGGCGCCCAAGGCCAGCGTGGAGGTGATCGCGGGGGCGGGGCACTTCCCCCACAAGGACCACCCCGAGCGGTTCGCCGCGATCCTCGACGACTTCGTGCGCACGACCCGGCCCGCGGTCTACAGCCGGGCCCGGTGGCGGCGGCTGCTCGCCAACGGCCCCGCCGCGCCGGTCAGCCCGGTGCACGTCGTCGCCACGGCCTGAGGCCGCGCAGGGCCGCGGCGGCGCGTGCCGGGCCGGAGCGGTGCCGACGACGCCGCGAGGGGCGTGCGGGCCGAGGCCCGCACGCCCCTCGCGTGCCGTGCTGGTGCGGTGACGCTCAGGCGTCGCCGCCCTCCTGCTTGCGTCCGGCGACCGCGGTCGGGTCGTCGATGCGGTACTGCGCGAAGGCCTTCTCGACCTGTGCCGGGTCGATCTCGCCCGCGTCGGCCAGCGCCTGCAGCGTGCGCACCACCACCGACTCGGCGTCGATGTTGAAGAAGCGGCGCGCGGCGGGCCGGGTGTCGGCGAAGCCGAACCCGTCGGCGCCGAGCACGCAGTAGTCGCCGGGCACCCAGCGCGCGATCTGCAGCGGCACCGCGGCCATGAAGTCCGAGACGGCCAGGAACGGGCCCTGCGACCCGGCCAGCTTGTCGGCGACGTACGCCGTGCGCTGCGGCTCGCCGGGGTGCATGAGGTTCCACTGCTCGGAGGCGACGGCGTCGCGGGCCAGCTCGTTCCACGAGGTCACCGACCACGTGTCGGCCACGACCCCCCAGTCCTCGCGCAGGATCCGCGCGGCCTCCTGGGCCCACGGGAAGCCGACGCCGGAGGCGAGCAGCTGCACGCGGGGTCCGTCTCCCTCGCCGGTGGACACCTTGTGGATGCCCCTGAGGATGCCCTCGACGTCGACGTCCTCGGGCTCGGCCGGCTGCGGGACCGGCTCGTTGTAGACGGTGAGGTAGTAGATGACGTTCTCGCCGTCGGGGTGCTCCTCGGTGGAGCCGTACATCTGCTCCAGCCCGGTCTGCATGATGTGGCTGATCTCGTAGGCGAACGCCGGGTCGTAGTGCTTGATCGCCGGGTTGGTGGTGGCGAGCAGCGGCGAGTGTCCGTCGGCGTGCTGCAGGCCCTCGCCGGTCAGCGTGGTGCGACCGGCCGTGGCGCCGACGAGGAAGCCCCGGGCGAGCTGGTCGGCCATGGCCCAGATCGAGTCGCCGGTGCGCTGGAAGCCGAACATCGAGTAGAAGATGTAGAACGGGATCATGTGCTCGCCGTGCGTGGAGTAGGCCGAGCCCGCTGCGGTGGCCGAGGCCATCGCGCCGGCCTCCGAGATGCCCTCGTGGAGCATCTGGCCCTGCGTCGACTCCTTGTAGGAGAGCAACAACTTGCGGTCGACCGACTCGTAGCGCTGACCGCCGGGGTTGTAGACCTTGGCGCTGGGGAACATCGCGTCCATGCCGAAGGTGCGGTACTCGTCGGGCGCGATCGGCACGATCCGCTTGCCGATCTCGGGGTCCTTCATCCAGTCCTTGAGCAGGCGGACGACGGCCATGGTCGAGGCCACCGAGTTCTTGCCCGAGCCCTTCTTGAGGTCGGCGTAGACCTTGTCGGCCGGCAGGGTGAGCGGCTCGGCCCGCAGCACGCGGCGCGGCACCGAGCCGCCGAGCTGGCGGCGGCGCTCCATCATGTAGTCGATCTCGGGGGACTTCTCGCCGGGGTGGAAGAACGGCGCGGCGCCGGTCTCCTCGTAGGAGCGCTCGAGGTCGCGGTCGGAGATCGGCAGGTAGAGCCGGTCGCGGAACTTCTTGAGGTCCTCGGGGGTCAGCTTCTTCATCTGGTGCGTGGCGTTCTTGCCCTCGAGGGCGTCGATCGTCCAGCCCTTGATGGTCTTGGCCAGGATCACGGTGGGCTGGCCCACGTGCTTCTTGGCGGCGTCGAAGGCGGCGTAGACCTTGCGGTAGTCGTGGCCGCCGCGCGGGAGCTTCTGGATCTGCTGGTCGCTCATGTGCTCGACCATGGCCCGCAGGCGCGGGTCGCCGCCGAAGAAGCTCTCGCGGACGTAGCCGCCGTCCTCGACCGAGTAGGTCTGGAAGTCGCCGTCGGGGGTGGCGTTCATCTTGTTGACCAGGACGCCGTCGACGTCGCGGGCCAGCAGCTGGTCCCACTCGCGGCCCCAGACGACCTTGATGACGTTCCAGCCGGCGCCGCGGAAGTTGGCCTCGAGCTCCTGGATGATCTTGCCGTTGCCGGTCACCGGTCCGTCGAGCTGCTGGAGGTTGCAGTTGATGACCCAGGTGAGGTTGTCGAGCTCCTCGCGGGCCGCGACGCGGATCGCGCCCAGCGACTCGGGCTCGGCCATCTCGCCGTCGCCGAGGAAGGCCCACACGTGCTGGTTGTCGGTGTCCTTGATGCCGCGGTTCTGCAGGTAGCGGTTGAAGCGCGCCTGGTAGATCGAGTTGATGCCGGTCAGACCCATCGAGACCGTCGGGAACTCCCAGAAGTCCGGCATGAGGCGCGGGTGCGGGTAGGAGGGCAGGCCCTGGCCCGTGCCGTGCTGCACCTCCTGGCGGAAGCGGTAGAGCTGCTGCTCGCTGAGCCGGCCCTCGAGGTAGGCACGCGAGTAGATGCCGGGGGAGGCGTGACCCTGGATGTAGATCTGGTCGCCGCCGCCGGGGGCGTCCTTGCCCTGGAAGAAGTGGTTGAAGCCGACCTCGTAGAGGCTCGCCGAGGACTGGTAGGTGGCGATGTGGCCGCCGACCTCCAGGCCCTTGCGGTTGGCGCTGGAGACCATCACCGCGGCGTTCCACCGGATGAAGGCGCGGATGCGCCGCTCGGCCTCCTCGTCGCCGGGGAACCAGGGCTCGCGCTCCGGCGGGATGGTGTTGATGTAGTCGGTGCTGCGCAGGGCGGGCACGCCGACGTTCATCTCCCGGGCGCGCTCCAGCAGCCGGAGCATGACGTAGCGCGCGCGCTCGCGGCCGCGCTCGTCGACCATGGAGTCGAAGGAGTCGATCCAGTCGTGGGTCTCGTCCGGATCGATGTCGGGCAGCTGGGTGGGCAGGCCCTCGTGGATCACGGCGCGGGCCGAGCCCGCACGTGCGGTGCCCGCGGTGGCGGGACCGGTCGAGGAGGTGCCGGACGGGGTGGATGAGTCATCGGTCACTCGCTCATCGTGGCACGCCGTCCCGACCGGCGAAATCTACCCGCGAGTACGCCGGAAAAGGGTTCGCTGAGCGTCACGGGACGTCCGTTGACCGGACCGCCGACGTCCTCACCCTGGTCACTGGCTTGCGCGCGGGCCCGCACTCCGCTGGACTACTCCTCATCCGTGGCCGGACCGACGGCCCCGGAGCCCACAGACTGGAGGACTCAGTGAGCTCGACCGCGGGTGGCGGGTCCACCCAGACAGGCCCCACGACCGGGACCACGACCGACGACGGCACCACTGCCGACACTCCGGCGGCACGGCTCGGCTTCAGCGCGGGCATGGTCATCCAGGAGCTCGGCTGGGACAACGACACCGACGACGACCTCCGGGTCTCCATCGAGGACACCATCGACGCCGACATGGTCGACGGCGACCACGGCAACGTGGTCGACGCCGTCGTGCTGTGGTGGCGCGCCGACGACGGCGACCTCGTCGACGGGCTCGTCGACTCCCTCACCGACCTGGTCGGCGGCGGCTCCATCTGGCTGCTCACGCCGAAGGTCGGACGTCCGGGCTCGGTCGACGCCGCCGACATCGCCGAGGCCGCGCCCATCGCGGGCCTGGCCCAGACCACGACCGCGGCGGTGAGCAAGGACTGGGCCGCGACGCGGCTCGTCGCGCCGAAGACCCCCGCCTGAGCGGGCCGCCGGCCACCCCCGGCGTCCTCGCACGACCGAGTCGTCCTGGTGGGTGAACCGGCGGCGCGCGACGCGTCGTACGGTCCGCTCACCGGGGCGGCACCGCCCCGACCGGCTCCCGCGGCCGGATGCCCAGGTCGCCTGTGGACGGCCAGACAGGAACGCCCCGTGCTCCAGAAGATCATGACCGGTGTCTCCTCGGCCGGCATGTCGGTGAAGGTCCTCGGTCGTGCCGGGGTCATCAAGCCCTACTCGCCGGTGGTGCTGGCCCGGCTGGCCAGGACGCTCACGCAGTGGGGCCCGGGGCCTGCGGGGGGCTTCGCCTCGCTGGCGATCCGCGACCCCCACGCGACCGGGCTGGTCGACGAGATCGGCTCCCTGACGTGGGAGCAGCTGCACCGTCGCTCCAACGCCCTTGCGCGAGCGCTGGCCGACCTGGGCGTGGGCGAGGGCGACGGCGTCGCGATCATGTGCCGCAACCACCGCTACTTCCTCGACGCCAGCATCGCCGTCGCCAAGCTCGGCGGTGACGCGATCTACCTCAACACCGCCTTCGCCGGACCGCAGCTCGTGGAGGTCCTGGAGCGCGACCGGCCCACCGTGCTGGTCCACGACGAGGAGTTCGCCGAGATGGTCGCGGCGGCCGACGTCGCCCACACCGTGCTGGCCTGGACCGAGCAGGGCTCCGAGCCCGGGCAGCCGACCGTGGAGTCCCTCGTCGCGGCCCACGACGACGGCGACCTCACGGCCCCCGAGCGCCACGGCCGCACGATCATCCTGACCTCCGGCACCACCGGCACGCCCAAGGGCGCTCCGCGCAGCGAGGCCGGCGTCGACGCCGCGGTCGCGCTGCTCTCGGGCATCCCGCTCAAGCAGGGCTGGCGCACCCACGTCGCCGCGCCCCTCTTCCACACGTGGGGCTTCGCCCACATGGCCCTGGCCATGCTGCTCGGCTCCACCCTCGTGCTCACCCGCCGCTTCGACCCCGAGGCCAGCCTCGAGCTGCTCGCGGCCGAGGAGTGCGACTCCTTCGTGGTCATCCCGGTCATGCTGCAGCGCATCCTCGCCCTGCCCGAGGAGGTGCTCGAGCGCCACGACCTGACCCGCCTCGAGGTCGTGGCCTCGTCGGGCTCGGCGCTGCCCGGCGACCTGGCGGTGACGTGGATGGACCGCTTCGGCGACAACCTCTACAGCACCTACGGCTCCACCGAGGTCGCCTACGCCTCCATCGCCGGCCCGCGCGACCTGCGCGCGGCCCCGTCGTCGGCCGGCCACCCGCCGTACGCCACGGTCGTGAAGATCCTCGACGAGCAGGGCCGCGAGCTGCCCGCCGGCGAGGCCGGGCGGATCTTCGTGGGCAACGGGCTGCTCTTCGAGGGCTACACCGGCGGCGGCCACAAGGAGGTCGTCGACGGGCTGATGTCGACCGGCGACGTGGGGCGCTTCGGCGAGGACGGCCGGCTCTACGTCGAGGGCCGTGACGACGAGATGATCGTCTCCGGCGGCGAGAACGTCTTCCCCAAGGAGGTCGAGGACTGCCTGGCCCGCCACGAGCACGTGGTCGAGGCGGCGGCCGTCGGGGTCGACGACGACGACTTCGGCAAGCGGCTCAAGGCCTTCGTGGTGGTCGACGACTCCTCGGTCAGCGAGGACGACCTCAAGGGCTGGGTGAAGCAGAACCTGGCCCGCTACAAGGTGCCCCGCGAGATCGTGCTGCTCGACGAGCTGCCGCGCAACTCCACCGGCAAGGTCCTCAAGCGCGACCTGGCGAAGCGGGACGCATGAGCGCGACCGCGACGTCGGCGTCCCCGTCGGCGGGTGGGGCCCCGGGCCTGCGGCTCGGGGGCCCGGCGCCCGACTTCACGCTGCGCGACCAGTTCGGCCAGGACGTCACGCTGTCGTCCTACCGCGGCACCAAGGCGGTGGCCATCCTCTTCTACCCCTTCGCCTTCTCCGGGGTGTGCACCGGCGAGATGGCCGGGGTGCGCGACCGGCTCGCGGAGTTCATGACCTTCGACAGCGAGGTCCTGGCCATCTCCTGCGACCCGACCTACGCGCTGCGCGCCTTCGCCGACGCCGACGGGCTGAACTTCCCGCTGCTCTCCGACTTCTGGCCCCACGGCGAGGTCACGAAGGCCTACGACGTCTTCGACGAGCGCAAGGGCTGCCCCCGCCGCTCCTCCTACGTCGTCGACAAGGAGGGCCTGGTGCGGTGGGCGGTGCACAACGCCAACCCCGAGGGCCGCGACCTCGACGAGCACGTGCGCCAGCTGCAGGCCCTGGCCTGAGCGGTCCCGCGGGCGGAGGCCCGGGCCGCCGGCTCAGGTGACCGCGAAGCGCTTGCGGTACGACGTGGGCGTCGTCGCGTAGGCGCTCGCGAAGTTCTGCCGGAAGGTCACCGCGCTGGCGAAGCCGCACGTCGCGGCGACCCGCGCGACCGGGAGGGTGGTGGTCTCCAGCAGCCGGCGCGACTCCTCGAGGCGGCGGGCGAGCACCCAGCGCGCGGGGGTGGTGCCGGTGGCCTCGGCGAAGCGACGCGTGAAGGTGCGTCGGCTCATCCGGGCGTGCGCGGCCAGCTCCTCGACGCCCAGGGGGCGGTCGAGGTGCGCCAGGGCCCAGTCCATGGTGGGCCCGACGTGCCCGGTGTCGTCCGCGCGCGGCACCGGTCGCTCGACGTACTGCGCCTGGTCGCCCTCGCGGTGGGGGGCGACGACCAGGTGACGCGCCACCGTGGCCGCGGCGACCGCGCCGAGGCGGGTCCGCACGACGTGGAGGCAGGCGTCGATCGCCGACGCGGTGCCCGCCGAGGTCAGCACGTCGCCGTGGTCGAGGTAGAGCGCTGCCGCCTCGACGGCCACGTTGGGGCGCCGGCGCGCGAGCTGCGCCGCCGCGCCCCAGTGCGTGACCGCGCCGCGGCCGTCCAGCACACCGCTGTCCACGACCGGGAACGCCCCCAGGCACAGGCCGACGGCCGTGCCGCCGCCCGCCGTGACCGCCCGGACCGCCCGCACCAGGTCCTCCTCGGCCGGAGGCAGGTCGGTGGGCCACGACGGCAGCACGAGCAGGTCGGCGCCCTCGACGACCTCGGGTCCGTGGACGCCGCCGACGAGGAGGCCCTCGGTCGTGCGCACCGCGCGGCCGTCGGCTGTCCACACCACGGGGTCCCACCCCGGGGCCAGGCCCTGACGGCCCACCTCGCCGAACACCAGCAGCGGCGTGGCGAGGTGGAAGAGGGTGACGCCGTCGAAGGCGTGGACGACGATGCGCATCTTGGCCCGATCTCATCGAAGGTGGTCCGTCGAGCCACTCACGCTAGCGCAACCTTCGGGGGACGCTGGAGCCTTCGCCCCCGCAGCACCGAGGAGAGACCATGACCCACCCCCGCCGCGCCCTCGTCGTCGTCGACGTGCAGAAGGAGTACTTCGAGGGGGTGCTCGCGATCCAGGCCCCCGAGCGCGACCGCACCCTCTCCCAGGTGCTCGCAGCCCTCGACACGGCCGCGGAGGCCGACCTGCCGGTCGTCGTCGTGCAGCACGAGCTGCCCGAGGGCGCGCCCGTCTTCGCCGTGGGCAGTCGGAGCTGGTCGCTGCACCCTGAGGTCGAGCGCCGGCTCGACCCGTCGTGGCTGCGCGCCACCAAGGACAAGGCGAGCGTCTTCGCCGGCACCGACGTGGCCGCCTGGCTGGGCGAGCGTGACGTCGACACCGTGACGATCGTGGGCTACATGACCAACAACTGCGACCTCGCCACCGCCGTCGGCGCCGAGGAGCTCGGCCTCACGGCCGAGGTCCTCTCCGACGCCACGGGCGCCATCCACCTGGCCAACGAGGCCGGCGAGGTCTCGGCCGAGCAGCTGCACGCCACCCTGATGGTGCTGCTGCACTCCAACCTCGCGGCCGTGGCCACGACGGGTGACTGGGCCGCGGCCGTCGCCGCGGGGGAGGCCCTGCCGGTCAGCGACCTCGGCACGTCGGCCACACGGGGCCGGGCGGTCTTCGGCGGCTGAGCGCGCGGGCCGGCCGTGACCGGGTGGGGACCGGGTCGGGACTGGTGGGCGCAGAGGGGATCGAACCCCCGACCTGCTCGTTGTAAGCGAGCTGCTCTACCGCTGAGCTATACGCCCCCGCGCCCCGGTCGCACCGAGGCGGGCACAGACTAGACGAGACCGGCGCCGGCCGGTCGCCGCCCTCCGGACCAGACCGGTCGGAACTGGTGCCGGTCCGGTGCCATCCGGCACGGCGAGGGCTCCGAACTCGTAGTGGCCTGCCTCACACGAGGCGACTGGATCCCTATGGAGGGGCTTTCGCATGAGCGACACCAGCAGAAGGAAGTTCATCGCCGCGGCCGGAGCCGGCACCGCGGCGACCGCCGTGGCCGGCGGCGTCACCCTGGCGACCGGCGGCAGCGCCGCGGCCGCCCGCCCGCGTCCGGGCACCGCGAAGGAGGCCGTCGTGGCCTACGTCGAGAACCACCGCTCCGACCGACTGACGATCCTCGTCGGCGAGCGCGAGATCGAGGTCCGCGACCGCGACCTCGTCACCCGCATCCTCAACGCAGCAGGGGGCAACTGATGTCGTCGCACCGCGAAGCACCGGAGATCGCCAAGGACCCCGCGGCCGACGGCACCGACACCTACGCGTTCGTGAGCCCGGAGAACCCGAACAAGGTCATCCTGATCGCGAACTTCATCCCGCTGCAGCAGCCCAACGGCGGCCCGAACTTCTACGAGTTCGCCGACGACGTGCAGTACGAGATCCACGTCTCCAACAAGGGCACGTCGGAGCCCGACATCACCTACCAGTTCCGCTTCCGGACCCAGGTGCGCAACCCCAAGACGTTCCTCTACAACACCGGCCAGATCACCGACATCTCCGACGAGGCCTGGAACCGCCCGCAGTTCTACACCGTGATGAAGGTGCAGGGCGGTCGCAAGCAGGTCATCGGGCGCAACCTGCCCGTGCCCCCGGTCAACGTGGGTCCGCGCAGCACGCCCAACTACGGCGACCTCGCCGACCAGGCCACCCACCGCCTCGGCAACGGCCGCAAGGTCTTCGCGGGCCAGCGTGCCGACGCCTTCCACGTCGACCTGGGCAGCATCTTCGACCTCGGCGCCCTGCGCCCCTTCAACGAGGCCCACGTCATCTCCATGCCGGAGATGAACGGTGTCAACTCGGTGCAGTCCTACAACGTGCACACCATCGCGCTGCAGGTGAACATCACCGAGCTGACCCGTGACGGCTCCAAGCCCGACGACGTGATGGACCCCAAGTCCGTCATCGGCGTGTGGGCCACCGCCAGCCGCCGCAAGTCGCGGATGTGGAACGCCAACCAGGGCAAGTACACCGGCATGGGCCCGTGGCAGCAGGTCTCGCGCCTGGGCAACCCGCTGTTCAACGAGGTCATCGTGCCGATGGCCGAGAAGGACAACTGGAACGCCAGCCCGGTCACCGCCGACAAGCGCTTCGCCAAGTACGTCGCCAAGCCCGAGCTGCAGGGGCTGCTCCCGGCGCTCTACCCGGGGGTCTTCCCCAACCTGGCGGCCTACGACAAGCCGCGCGCCGACCTCGACGCGATCCTGCTGACCGGCATCCCCGAGGGTGTCGTGCCCGGCTTCCAGAACTACACCGGGCCGGTCAAGGCCGACATGCTGCGCCTCAACGTGGCGGTGCCCCCGACGGCTCCGGCCGACGAGAACCCGATCGGCCTCGTGGCCGGCGACGCCGCGGGCTTCCCCAACGGCCGTCGCCTCGGCGACGACGTGGTGGCCATCGAGCTGCGGGCCGTGGCCGGTGCCACGATCCCGCTGGTCGACCCGTCCTACGAGCCCGACGCGGCCGCCGGTGCCCTCACCGACGGCACCAGCAACACCAACGCGCCGCTGCTCGACCGGTTCCCGTTCCTGGGCCTGCCCGGCGGCGGCTACCAGACCGAGCCCGGCACCACGCAGGCCTCGTGACCACCCCCGCGTCGGTCGAGAACCCGCACGCCGGGCAGGGCTCGGTCCTGCTCGACATCGGGGGTGACGTCGGGGCCCTGGTGGTCACCATGCCGGCGTCGATGCTCGACGTGGAGGTGGAGATCAAGCCGGTCGGCGCCGACTTCCACGAGCCGGCCGACCACCCGCACGACCACGACCACGACCACGGTCATGGCCACGGTCACGGCCACGGGAGGCACCCGCACGTCGCGGTCGTCGCCCGTCCGGTGCCCGGCGGGGGCTCGGTGCCCTCGCTGGTCTACCCCGACCTCGTCGGGGGCTCCTACGACCTCTACGTGAAGGACACGACCGACATCGTCCTGACCGTCGAGGTCCCCGGCGGGTCCGTCGCCACCGCGGAGTGGCCCGGAGCCTGAGCACTCCTGCGCGACCACCGCGCCCGTGCGGGCGCGTGCACGACGTACGACGGCCGTCCCGGTCCACCCGGGGCGGCCGTCGTCGTGTGCCCCCACGGTGTGGACCCCCGCCGACGGGTGTCGGTGGGACGGGGCACAATCGGCCCCGCACCCAACCACAGACCAGCACGGCGAGCGGCGACGGAGGACGCAGCGTGGCAGCAACCGGATCCGGGCCGGGCGTCGGCGAGCGCCTCGCCGGTCGCCACGTCCTGCTGACGGGGGTCACCGGCTTCGTCGGCGAGGCCCTGCTGCGGCTGCTGCTGGTCGAGGTGCCCGACGTCCGGGTCAGCGTGCTCGTGCGCCCCAAGGGCTCGACGTCCGCGGCCGCGAGGGTCGCGACGCTGCTGGGCAAGCCGGTCTTCGCCCCGGCGGTCAAGGTCGCCGGCGGGGTGGAGCCCCTGCTGGCCGCGCGCGTCGGTGTCGTGGCCGGTGACCTCTCCGACGTGCCCGCGCTGCCCGACGACCTCGACGCGGTCGTCCACTGCGCGGGCGACGTGTCCTTCGACCCGCCGGTCGACGCGGCCTTCACCACCAACGTCGTCGGCACGCGCGACCTGCTCGCCCGGCTCCGCGAGGCCGAGGAGCGCGGCGACGGCCGTGCGGTGCACTACGTCCACGTCTCGACCGCCTACGTCTCGGGCAGGCGCAGCGGCACGGTGCCCGAGGGGCCGGTGGCCCACGACGTCGACCTCGAGGCCGAGCTGGCGTGGGGGCTGGCCCAGCGCGGGGAGCTCGAGCGGCGCTCGCGCGACGCCGACCGGCTCGAGGCCCAGCGGCGGCGCGCCGAGCGCGAGCACGGGCGCGCGGGGCTGCTCACGGCGGCCGCGGCCAGCGAGGCGGCGCGGCGCCAGTGGGTCAAGGACGAGCTGGTCCGCGTGGGCAGCGAGCGGGCCCGCAGCCTGGGCTGGACCGACTGCTACACCTTCACCAAGGCCCTCGGCGAGCACGTCGTGGAGCAGCACGCCCGCACCCACCCGGTGTCGGTGGTGCGACCCAGCATCATCGAGTCGGCGCTCGCCAGCCCCCACCCGGGCTGGATCGAGGGCTTCAAGATGGCCGAGCCGCTGATCCTCGCCTACGGCCGCGGAGAGCTCCCGGAGTTCCCCGCCGCGGCCGACACCATCGTCGACATCGTGCCCGTCGACCACGTGGTGGCGACCCTGGTCGCGGTGCTGGCGCACCCGCCGGCCGCGGGGGAGCCGGCCTGGTTCCACGTCTCCTCGGGCCACCGCAACCCGCTCACCTTCCGCCGGCTCTACGAGCACGTGCGCGCCTACTTCGACGCCCACCCCTTCCAGGCCGGGTCGCGGGGCGCGAGCCCGCTGCCCGACTGGCGCTTCCCCGGGGCCTCGGCCGTCGAGCGGCTGCTGACCACCAGCGAGCGCGCCCACCGCGTCGCGGAGTCGGTCGTGGGTCGCGCCCCGCGCAGCGACCGCACCCGCGACCTGGCCCGCCGGCTGGAGCAGCAGAGGCAGCGCCTGGAGTTCCTGCGGCGCTACCTCGACCTCTACCAGGAGTACGCCCAGGCCGACCTGCGCTTCTCCGACGAGCGCACCACCGCGCTGCGGCTCTCCCTGTCGGCGGCCGACCAGGAGCGGTTCGCCTTCGACACCGCCGCCGTCGACTGGCGGGTCTACGTCGAGGACATCCACTGCCCCGCGGTGACGGCCCCGATCCGACGCCTCGACGAGATCCGTGCCCGCCGCGCCCGGACCACCCCGGCGCGCGCCGGCGGCCTGCGCCCCGTGCCGGCTGCGGAGGGAGCAGGCACCCCGGGGGTCGCGGCGTTCTTCGACATGGACGGCACGCTGCTGTCCTCCAACGTGGTCGAGACCTACCTGTGGATGCGCCTGCAGGAGCTCTCGGCCGGAGAGCGCGCCGGGGAGCTGGGCCGCGTGCTCGGCCGGGTGCCCGGCCTGCTGCGCGCCGAGCGACGCCAGCGCGGGGACTTCCTGCGCGCGGTCTACCGCGACTACGAGGGCGCCGACCGCGCCGCCCTCGACCGGGTCGCCGACGAGCTGCTCACCGACCACGTGCTGGCCCGGCTCTCGCCCGAGGCGGCGCGCCGGATCCGCGAGCACCGCCGTGCGGGTCACCGCACGGTCCTCATCACCGGGGCCGTGCGTCCGCTCACCCGCCCGCTCGCGCCGCTCTTCGACCACGTCGAGGCCGTCGACCTCGTGGTCGACGACCAGGGCCGCTGCACCGGCCACCTCGCGTCCTCCCCGCTGGTGGGGGAGTCGCGCGCCGCCTTCATGCAGGCGTGGGCCGCCCAGCACGACGTCGACCTGGCGGCCTCCTACGCCTACGCCGACTCCCACTCCGACCTGCCGCTGCTGGCCGCCGTCGGCAACCCCGTCGCCGTGCGGCCCGACGTCCCGCTCTACCGCCACGCGCGTCGTCAGGGCTGGAGCATCGTCGACTGGGCCAGCCCCGCCTCGGCCGGTCGCTCGCTCAATCCCGCGGGAGGCCGCCGGTGATGCTCGCGCTGGAGATGTTCCGCTCGCTGCCGCGCCACGTGGCCGGCCGCGCGGTCGGTGGACGCGTGCCCGGACTGCTGTCGGGCTTCGCCGCCCCGCTGCGACTGGTCACCCGCGAGGCGCCGCGTGTGGACCGCCCCGGCTGGGCCCGGCTCCGCACCCGCGTCTCCGGCATCTGCGGCTCCGACCTCGGCGCGCTCTCGGGGCGCACGAGCCTCTACTTCTCCGCGGTGTCCTCGTTGCCGTTCGTGCCCGGTCACGAGGTCGTCGCCGAGCTGCTCGACGACTGCGAGGACCTGCCCGCCGGCACGCGCGTGGTGCTCGACCCGGTCCTGGCCTGCGCCACCCGGGGCGTCGAGCCGTGCGAGGCCTGCCGGGTGGGCGCGACCAACCGCTGCTCGCGCATCACCGTCGGCCACCTCGCGCCCGGGCTGCAGACCGGCTTTTGCCGCGACACCGGCGGCGGCTGGGGCCAGCAGCTGGTGGCCCACCGCAGCCAGCTGCACCCCGTGGCCGAGGGTCTCGACGACCACCAGGCACTGCTGCTCGAGCCGCTGGCCTGCGCGGTCCACACCGCGCTGCGCGCCGGCGTGTCCTCCGGCGACCGGGTGCTGGTCAGCGGCGCCGGCGCGGTCGGGCTCTTCGCCACGCTCGCCCTGCGCGAGCTCACGCCCGCCGGGCACGTCACGGTCGTGGCCAAGCACCCCCACCAGCGCGAGCTGGCCCTGGCGCTGGGAGCCACCGACGTGGTCGCGCCCCGCGAGGTGCTGCGCCGGGTGCGGCGTACGACGGGGGCCTTCCAGGTCAGCCCGCAGCTGCACGCGCCCTACCTGCTCGGCGGCGTCGACGTGGCGATCGACGCGGTCGGCTCCCGCGGCTCGCTCGAGACGGCGCTGCAGTCCACCCGCGCCGGCGGGCGGGTCGTGCTCTCGGGCATGCCCGCCGCGGCCGACCTGTCGGCGGCGTGGTTCCGCGAGCTGGAGCTGGTCGGCACCTACGCCTCGGCCGCCCGCGAGCCCCTGCACGGGGCCGAGGGCGGTGCGCGGGCCGGCCGCGCGGCGTTCGACCTCGCCGCCGACCTCGCCGCCCACGACGCCGTCGCCCGCATCGCCGGGTCGGTCGCGACCTACCCGCTCCACCGCTGGCGAGAAGCTCTCGACCACGCCCACGCCGCCGGCCGTCTCGGCACGGTCAAGGTGGCCTTCGACCCGAGGAGAACCGACTAGTGCCCCGTCCCGGATTCGTCCTGGAGGTCGACGACCGCACGCCTCCGCTCCTCGTGCACGAGGGCCTCGGCTTCCGGCTCGAGGACTTCCCGCAGGGCACGCGCGTGGTCTACCCGCCCGAGTCGCTGCCGGCCGTGCGCGACGTCGAGGCCGCGATCACCGACGCCCTGCTCCACCCGCTGGGCTCCGACCCGCTGCCCGAGCGCCTCTTCCCGGGCATGCGGCTGACCCTCGCCTTCGACGACGTCTCGCTGCCGCTGCCCCCGATGCGCGCCCCCGACATCCGCCAGCGGGTGATCGAGCAGGTGCTCACCCTGGCCGCGGAGGCCGGCGTCGACGACGTCGAGATCATCGCCGCCAACGCCCTGCACCGCCGGATGACGACCGCGGAGCTGCGCCACATCGTCGGCGAGCGCGTCTTTCGCTCCTTCCACCCCCAGGGCAAGCTCTACAACTTCGACGCCGAGGACCGCGACAACCTCACCCACCTCGGCACCACCGACGAGGGCGAGGACATCGAGATCAGCAAGCGGGCCGCGGAGTCCGACCTGCTGGTCTACGTCAACGTCAACCTCGTGGCCATGGACGGAGGGCACAAGTCGGTCGGCATCGGCCTGGCCTCCTACCGCTCGCTGCGCCACCACCACAACCCACGCACGATGGTGCACTCGCGCTCCTTCATGGACCACAAGAAGTCGGCGATGCACCACTCGGCGTGGCGCATCGGGCGGGTGATCAAGGAGCACGTGGCGGTCTTCCAGATCGAGACCACGCTGGACAACCAGGTCTTCCCAGCGCCCTTCGACTTCCTCATGAAGCGTGAGTGGGAGTGGTCGCTGCGCGACCAGGCCTCGATGCTCGCGGCCCGCCGCGGCCTGGCGCTGGCCCCCGCGAAGCTGCGGCACAAGATCTTCCACGACCTGCGTGCGCCCTACGGCCTGACCGGCATCGCCGCCGGCGAGGTCGAGGAGGTCCACGAGAAGACCCTGGAGCGGGTGCACCGCCAGCAGCTGGTGGAGGTCGACGGGGCCTCCGACGTGCTCGTGCTCGGGGTGCCGTTCCTGGGCCCCTACAACGTCGGCAGCTCGATGAACCCCGTGCTCGCCACGTGCATGGGTCTGGGCTACTACTTCAACTCCTACCGCAACCACCCGGTGGTCCGCCGCGGCGGCGCGGTCATCCTCTACCACCCCCTCGACGAGGGCTTCAACCAGCTGCACCATCCCTCCTACGTCGACTTCTACGAGGAGGTGCTCTCCGAGACGACCGATCCCGTGGTGCTCTCGGAGAAGTACGAGCGGCAGTTCGCCGAGGACGACTGGTACCGCCACCTCTACCGCACCTCGCACGCCTACCACGGCGTCCACCCGTTCTACATGTGGTACTGGGCGGCGCACGCGATGGACCACGTCGGCGACGTCGTCTGGGTCGGTGGCGACCGCCGGGTCGCCGCGCGGCTGGGCTTCCGCGCCGCCTCGACGCTGGCCGACGCCCTCGAGATGGTGTCGGGCTCGGTGGGCTCGAGCCCGTCGATCACCTACCTCCACAACCCGCCCCACCTCGTCGCCGACGTGCGGGTCTGAGCAGCGGGGCGAGGGAGGCAGCGATGGGTTTCGTCAGCGAGGGTGTCGACGACGTACGCCGCACGGCGCGCGGCTGGCGCTGGGGGAGGCGGGCGCAGGTGCCGCGCTCGGCCGAGCCCTACGTGCCCGCGGCGCGCTCGCGTGTGTTCCCCTCCGACTGGTCGCGCCGGCCCTCGGCCGTGGCCGCCCGCGAGGTGGCGCAGCGCGGCGGGCTGGAGCCGCTCTTCCGCAGCCAGGTGCGCACGCGCGTGGAGGGCCTCGACGTGCTCGAGCGGGTCGAGGGCCCGGTGATCTTCGTGGCCAACCACGCCTCCCACCTCGACACCCCGCTCATCCTGCTCTCGCTGCCCGACGCGTGGCGTCGGCGCACGGCGGTGGCCGCCGCGGCCGACTACTTCTTCGACACCTGGTGGCGCGCGGTGGGCTCCTCGCTGCTGTTCAACACCTTCCCGATCGACCGGCGCGGCGGCACGCTCACCGCGACGCCCGGCGAGGTGCTCGCCGACGGCTGGAGCCTGGTCATCTACCCCGAGGGCACCCGGTCGACCGACGGCTGGATGTCGGGCTTCCGGATGGGCGCGGCCTGGCTGGCCCACGAGCACGGCGTGCCCGTCGTGCCGGTGGCCCACCGGGGCACCTTCGCGGCGATGCCGCGCGGCCAGGGGTGGCCCGGCCGCGGCCGCCGCCAGCTGACCGTGCGCTTCGGCGAGCCGCTGCGTGCGCGCGAGGGCGAGTCGGTGCGCGACTTCGCGCCGAGGGTGCGCGACGCCGTGGCCGCGCTGCTCGACGAGGAGACCACCACCTGGTGGGAGGCCCGGGGGCGCGCCGCCCGCGGCGAGACCCCCGACCCCTCGGGTCCCGAGGTGGCCACGTGGCGGCGGGTCTGGGCCCAGACCGACCCCCCGCCGGCCGAGCCGACCTCGTCGCGGCGCCTGGCCGTGTGGCGTCGCTGACCCGCGCTGACCCGGCGCCGACCCGGCGCCGACCCGGCGCCGGGAGGGTGCGCCTCACCCCTGCGGCCCGTCGTGGATGAGAGTGCCCTCATCCGAGCCTCATGGGGGCCTCACCCCCGGCCGCCAGAGTCTTCCTCATCACCCGCCGGACCACCCGGTGGACCCACGAGAGGAAGCACCATGAAGAAGATCGCCACCCTCGGCTCGCTCACCCTGGCCTCGGCCCTCACCGGCGGCCTGCTGGCCTTCCAGGCCCCGATCGCCAACGCCGACGACGCCTTCGCCAAGCGTGACGAGGACACCGCCGACGTCGTCATGAGCGTCGACGACGACGATGACGACGACACCGGCAACCGCGACGACGACACCAACGGCGACAACACCAACACCAACACCGGCGCCAGCAAGTCGACCAACGACGGCACCAACAGCAACTTCACCAAGGCCAGCCGCGACCGCGACGTCTCGCGCAGCGACAAGACCAAGGACTTCACGCGCGACGGCGGCGACCGCACCCGCGACTTCTCGGCCAACCAGACCAACGACGCCTCGCGCAACGACACCCGCGGCTGACGGTCCGGGCACGCGGACGACGGAGGGGACGAGATGAGCAAGCCGAGCACCTGGGGCCTGGGCGAGGGCGACCCGATCACCCGCGAGCTGACCGCGATGCGGCTGCTCGGTGGCGGGTCGTCCTACGAGGCCTACCTGGCCTTCGACGAGATCACCTACGCCCCGGTGGTGGTGAAGATCGTCCGGCCGGCCAAGGTCGAGGACCGCTCGAGCATCCGCGGCCTGCGCCGTGAGGTCGAGGCGCTGGCCGTCGTCAACCACCCCGCCGTCGTCCGCGGCCTGCGCCACGAGCTGGAGGGGGAGCGGCCCCACCTGGTGCTCGAGCACCTCGACGGGCCCCGCCTGTCCTCACTCGTACGCCGCTACGGCCCGCTCCAGCCGCAGCAGTACCTGCCGCTCGGCATCGAGGTCGCCTCGGCGCTGCACTACCTGCGCCACCTCGGCTGGACCCACCTCGACGTGAAGCCGAGCAACATCATCATGGGCGCACCCGCGCGCCTGATCGACCTCTCGGTGGCGCGCCCGCTGGCCGCGGCCGAGACCCTCGACCACGTGATCGGCACCGACGCCTACCTCGCCCCCGAGCAGGCCGACCCGCCCCGCACCGGCACCCCCGGGCACGCCAGCGACGTCTGGGGGCTGGCCGCGACCCTCTTCGAGGCCGTGGCCGGCTACCGCGCCTTCGACGACGGGGACCTGGCCTCCGACGACGTGCGGGTGCGCTACCCGCAGGTGTCCCAGGACCCCTACCGGCTCCCCGACGCCGTGCCGGCCGACGTGGCCAAGATCGTCTACGCCGGCCTCGAGAAGCGGCCCGAGGACCGTCCGCTGCCCCACGAGGTGGCCGAGGCCCTCGAGCCGGTGCTCGCCGCCCAGCCGCGGGCCCGGCTCGCGGGCTGGAAGGTGCGCTGAGACCCGGCGTACCCGCCCTGTCCGCACGATCCTCCGCATCCCCCCTCCACCGCGCCGCGGCGGGAGGCCCCTGTCCCCGGGCCCCCGCCGCGGTTCTCGTCGTGCGGGGGCCGGCCCGGCTCAGGGCACGAAGCGGTAGCCCATGCCCCGGACGGTCTCGATCGTGGGGGCGCCGAACTTCTTGCGCAGGTAGCCGACGTAGACGTCGACCACGTTGGAGCCGGGGTCGAAGTCGAAGCCCCACACGTGGTCGAGCAGCTGCTCGCGCGAGAGCACCTGGCCGGCGTTGAGCATGAAGATCTCGGCGAGGGTGAACTCGCGCGCCGAGAGGTCGACCTGGCGCCCGTCGACGGTGGCCCGGCGCGTGCGCACGTCGAGCGCCACCCCGCCGGCCTCGACCACGTCGCCCGAGCGGCCCCCGCCGCCCTCGTTGCCGGGGGCCTGGCGCAGGCGCAGCCGGATGCGCGCCTGGAGCTCGGCGAAGCGGAAGGGCTTGGGCATGTAGTCGTCGGCGCCGTTCTCCAACGCGGTCACGGTGTCGCCCACCGAGTCGCGCGCGGTGAGCACGATGACCGGCATCCGCGATCCCTGGGAGCGCAGCTGGTCGAGCACCTCGAAGCCGTCCATGCCGGGCAGGCCGATGTCGAGCACCATGAGCTCGTAGTCGCCGCTCAGGGCGTGGTCGAGCCCGCCGGGGCCGTCGCCCACGACGGTCGCCTGGTGGCCGTCGGCCTTGAGACCCTTCGCCACGAACGACGCGATGCGCGCCTCGTCCTCGACGATCAGGATGCGGGCCACGAGTCCTCCTGGAGGGCCCTCACGGGCCGGGTGTCGGTGTCGGTGCTGGTGTCGGTGCCGGTCGTGGTGCCCGTGGTGGTGCCGGTGGTGCGGTCGGGGTCGGTCTGCCCGCGGGTGCTGTCGGGCCCGGTCACGGCCCGCAGGGCGGGCAGCGTCCGGGTCGCGGTGACGTCGGGGGCGCCGTGGGAGCGCGAGGGCAGGACGAGGGTGAAGCGCGCGCCGTGCGGCTCGGCGTCGTCGAGCTCGACGCGTCCGCCGTGGCCCTCCGCGATGGCGGCCACGATCGACAGGCCCAGCCCGAAGCCCTCGTCGCCCTCGGGCACGGCGCTGCGCCCGAAGCGGGTGAAGACCAGCTCGCGGTCGCCGGCGGGCACACCGGGCCCGGTGTCGCGCACCCACAGCCGCACCTCGCGCCCGTCGTACGACGAGCCCAGCGCGACCTCCGCGCCCGGGCGGGTGTGCTTGACCGCGTTGTCGGCCAGCTGGAGCACCGCCTGGGTGACGCGCTGCTCGTCGAGGTCGACCTCGACCTCGGCCGCGGCGTCGAGGCGCCAGGCACGCTCACCGAGGGCGCTGGCCTTGGACAGCAGGTCCTCGGTGAGCCGGCCGAGCTGGACCGGGCCGGTGGTGACGAAGTCGGGCCGGTCGCTCTTGGCCAGCAGGATCAGCTCCCCGACCAGGCGCGCCATGCGGTCGACCTCGTCGAGCAGCAGGCCCTTGGTCTCCTCGACGTCCTCGCGGGAGCCGACGTCGAGGAGCTCGAGGTGGCCGCGGAGCACGGTGAGCGGCGTCTTGAGCTCGTGGCCGGCGTCGTCGAGGAAGCGTCGCTGGCCCGCGAAGGAGTCCTCGAGCCGGTCGAGCATGCCGTTGACGGTGAGGGTGAGTGCGGTGATGTCGTCGTTGCCGCGCACGGGCACGCGCCGCGACAGGTCGGTGTCGCCGATCTCCTCGGCGGTCAGCCGCAGGGTGCGCAACGGCGCCAGCAGCCGGCCCGACTGCCAGAAGGCGAAGGCGATGACCGCGAGCAGCGACAGCAGCGCCACGATGCCGTAGGTGCGCATGGTGTCGAGCAGCTCGGCGCGGTCCTCGTCGAGGTAGACCACGACGACCAGGGCGCCGGTCGAGGGCCCGCTGGCGTCGGGGGCCACCGCGTCGGAGCCGGCCAGCGTGATCGGCTGGGAGGCGATGAGCACCTCGCCCTGCGCGGTGTCGAGGGTGGTCGACCCGCCGCCGGTGACCAGGGGAGCGGTGGCCGCGCGGAAGCCGGGGTCGTAGACCAGGGCGTCCTCGGGGAAGCTCACCTTGGGGCCGTCACCGATCCAGCCCACCAGCAGCTCGTCGTCGTCGGGGACGTTGCGGCCCATGAAGAGGTCGATGAGCGGGCGGATCGCGGGGAAGGCCTCACCGGTCTCGGGGTCGCGGCCGTCGGCGACGAGACGGGCGAACTCGTCGAGCTCCTGGTCGACCTCCTCGGCCGACTGCCGGTCGAGGCGCTGGCTCTCGATGGCGTAGACGATGAAGCCGGCGCCGGTCAGCGCGAGCGCGACGAGCAGGGCCACGGTGGCGGTGATGCGCACACGCACCGAGACGCCCGACCGGCGTGGTCGGGCGTCGGGAGCGGTGCGGGGCGCGTCAGTCGTCGTCATCCCCGCCGTCGTCGTCCCCGTCGTCCCCGCCGTCGTCGGTGTCGTCGTCCCCGTCGTCGTCCCCGTCGTCGTCCCCGTCGTCGCTGCCGGGGCCGCTGTCGTCGTCGACCTCGCCGGGCCGCGGCGCGACCACGTCGACGCCACCGGAGTCGTCCCCGCGCTCGTCGGAGTCGTCGCCGCGGTCGTCCGACCGGTCGTCGGAGCGCTCGTCGTCGGACCGCTCGCCGCCGCGGTCGTCGCCGGCGGCGCGGGCGGGCTCGGTGTCGGGCGAGGCCGCCGGGGAGATCACGACCGGGTCGCGGGGAGCCGGGCCGTCACTGGAGTTGGCGGCCAGGGAGCCCGCGACGTAGCCGCCCACGGGCAGCAGCAGCGCCAGGGCGACGACGACCTTCCACACGATGTTCATGACGAGGACGATCCTGCCTCATCGTGGGTCGGGCGTGAGACCGCGATGAGAGGGTTCTCATCCTCGCGACCCCGGCCACCGCACCAGCCACCGCACCAGCCACCGCACCGGCCACAGCCCCGGCCACCGGTCCGGCGCCCTGCTTCCGGCACGACCACCGGGCGCGGGGGAGCGACCGCTCGTCGCGCTCGGCGCGTCGGGCCAACGGCGAGCCGACCTCGTCTCACTAGAGTGGCCCGCGTCACTCCCCGTCCAGGAGGGTCCAGGAGACTCGTCCGCCCGGCGTGCCGCCGGGCGACCAGCCAGGAGGTCCGATGTTCGTCCCGTTCAGCGTTGCCGACTTCATCGAGCGTGCCGAGGGGGTGTACGCCGACCGCGTCGGCGCCGTCGACGAGCCGCAGCAGCCCGCGACCCCGCTGGGGGACGAGGGCCGCCTCACCTACGGCGAGATGGCCGCCCTGGCCCGCCGGCAGGCCGCGAGGCTCGACGAGCTCGGCATCGGCGTGGGCGACCGGGTCGCGGTGGTGAGCCACAACAGCTCGCGGCTGCTCACGTCGTTCTTCGGCGTCGCCGGATCGGGTCGCGTGCTGGTGCCGGTGAACTTCCGGCTGCGCCCCGACGAGGTGAAGTACATCGTCGAGCACTCCGGGGCGCGGGTGCTCTACGTCGACCCCGAGCTCGACGAGGCGCTGCGCGAGGTGACCGCGGAGCACCGCTTCGTGCTCGGCGACGACGAGGACCTCTACGCCCCCGAGGGCGCCGAGCCGCGGGCGTGGGAGCACGACGAGAACGCCACGGCCTGCATCAACTACACCTCGGGCACGACCGCGCGACCCAAGGGCGTGCAGATCACGCACCGCAACATCTGGACCAACGCCGTCACGTTCGCCATGCACGTCACGCTCAGCGACCGCGACGTCTACCTCCACACGCTGCCGATGTTCCACGCCAACGGCTGGGGCATGCCCTTCGCCACCACCGGCCTGGGCATCAAGCAGGTCGTGATCCGCAAGATCGACGGCGCGGAGATCCTGCGGCGCGTCGAGGAGCACGGCGTCACGGTGATGTGCGCGGCCCCGGCCGTGGCCGCCGCCGTGCTGGAGGCCGCCCAGGACTGGGAGGGCGAGATCCCCGGGCGCGACAAGGTGCGCATCATCATGGCCGGCGCGCCTCCGCCGACGAAGACCGTCGCCCGGGTCGAGGAGGAGCTGGGCTGGGAGTTCATCCAGATCTACGGCCTCACCGAGACCTCGCCGCTGCTCACCGTCAACCGCTCGCGCGCCGAGTGGGACCACCTCGGCACGGAGGAGCGCGCCGGTCTGCTGACCCGCGCCGGCGCACCCGCGCTCGGGGTCACCCTGCGCATCGACGACTCCGAGGAGGGGGCCGGGGAGGTGCTGGCCCGCTCCAACGTCGTGCTCGAGGGCTACTGGGAGCAGCCCGAGGAGTCGGCGAGGGCGCTGGCGGGCGACTGGTTCCACACCGGTGACGGCGGTGTCATCGGCGAGGACGGCTACCTCACCATCAGCGACCGCAAGAAGGACGTCATCATCACCGGCGGCGAGAACGTCTCCTCGATCGAGGTCGAGGACGTGCTCTTCTCCCACCCCGCGGTCTCCGAGGTCGCCGTCATCGGCGTGCCCAGCGAGAAGTGGGGCGAGACGATCAAGGCGCTGGTGGTGCTCGCCCCCGGCGGCGAGGCCACCGAGGCCGAGCTGATCGCGTGGTGCAAGGACAAGGCGGCCGGCTACAAGGCCCCGACGTCGATCGAGTTCCGCGACGAGCTGGCCCGCACCGCGACGGGCAAGCTGCAGAAGTTCAAGCTGCGCGCGCCGTACTGGGAGGGTCGCGACCGCCAGGTCAACTGAGGGCTCGGCCGGCGGGTCAGGACGAGGCGGCGACGTCCAGGACGACCTCGAACTCCAGCAGGTCGGCGCCCGAGGAGACGGGGTCGCGGCGCTCGCCGCCCTCGCCCCCGTGCACGGCGCCGGCCTGGCCCTCGCGCCAGGCGGAGAAGGCCTCGTCGTCGGCCCAGTGGGTGACCACGAAGTAGCGGGACTCCCCGGCGACGGGGCGCAGCAGCTGGAAGCCGAGGAAGCCGGGCGTGCCGTCCATGCGGTGGGCGGCCGCCCCGAAGCGCGTCTCGAGCTCGGCACCGGCCTGCGGCGGCACGGAGATGGCGTTGATCTTCACGACGGGCATGCGCCCAGCCTAGGACCGGTCGCACAGGAGTCGGATGCCCGTCACCGGGCGAACGCCGGATAGCCTCCCGCCCATGCCCTCGCCCCTCTCCCTGCGCGACGTCGTCGACCTGCTCCACGGGTGGTACCCGCCGGCCACGGCCGACGACTGGGACCGTGTCGGGCTCGTGCACGGTGACACCGCGCAGCCCGTGGCCCGGGTGATGCTGGCCGTCGACGCGACGCTCGAGGTGGCGCAGGACGCCGTCGCCTGGGGCGCCGACCTCCTGGTCGTGCACCACCCGCTCTTCCTCCGGGGCGTACACGGCTTCACCACCGAGACGCCCAAGGGGCGCACGCTGATGACCCTGACCCGGGGCGGCTGCGCCCTGCTGGCCGCCCACACCAACGCCGATCAGGCCGCGGGCGGGGTCTCGGAGGCGATGGCGCTCGCGCTGGGCCTGGAGGACCTGCGCCCGGTCCTGCCCGCGCCCGCCGCCCCGCTGGACAAGCTCACCGTCTACGTGCCGGCCGCCGACGCCGACCGTGTGCGCGCCGCGCTGGCGGAGGCCGGCGCCGGGTCGGTGGGGGCCTACGAGCACGCGTCGTTCTCCTCCGTGGGCGAGGGGCGCTTCCGGCCGCTGCCCGGCGCGCGCCCGGCCATCGGCACCGTGGGCCAGTTCGAGGTGACCTCCGAGGTCAACATCGAGGTCGTCATGCCCCGCAGCCGCCGCGCCGAGGTGGTCGGGGCGATGCTCGCCGTGCACCCCTACGAGGAGGTCGCCTACGACGTCGCCGAGATCGTCGACGCCGGCGTCGGTCTCACCGGCACCGGCCGGATCGGCACGGTGGCCGAGACGACGCTGCGCGACTTCGCCGACGTGGTCGCCCGGGCCCTGCCGGCCACGGCCCAGGGCGTGCGGGTCGCCGGCGACCCCGACCGCGTCGTACGCCGCGTCGCGCTGTGCGGCGGGGCCGGCGACTTCCTGCTCGACCGGGTGCGCGACAGCGACGCCGACGTCTACGTCACCAGCGACCTGCGCCACCACCCGGCCGGGGAGTTCCTCGAGCACGACGGCCCGGCCCTGGTCGACGTGGCCCACTGGGCCGCGGAGTGGACCTGGCTGCCGGTGCTGGAGAAGCGTCTGCGCGCGGCGCTGGGCGATACGGTGGAGACCCGCGTCAGCACGCGATCGACCGACCCCTGGACGTTCCGCACGGAGCGTCCCGACACCAGGAGCACCCCCTGAAAGCCGACCCGTCCGCCCAGCTGAAGCTCCTCGACCTCCAGGAGCTCGACGCCCGCGCCGACCAGCTGCGCCACCTGCGCTCGCACCTGCCCGAGCTGGCCGAGATCGCCGACCTCACCACGCAGCGCAAGCAGCTCGACGACCAGGCCCGCGACGCACGGATCGTGGTCGACGACCTGCAGGCCGAGCAGGCCAAGGTCGACGCCGACGTCGAGCAGGTCAAGGCCCGCCGCACCCGCGACCGCGACCGGATGGACCAGGGGCTCATCACCAACCCCAAGGACCTCGAGCGCATGGGTCACGAGCTCACCTCCCTCGAGCGCCGCATCGCCAGCCTCGAGGACGACGAGCTGGAGGTCATGGAGCGCCTCGAGCAGGCCCAGGCGACCCTCGACTCGCTCACCGCCCAGGTCGAGACCATCGACACGCGCCTGGCCACGCTCACCGAGGCGCGTGACGAGAAGGCCGGGGTCATCGACACCCAGCTCGTCGACGTCGAGGCCCAGCGCGGCCCGTCGGTCGAGGGCCTGCCCGAGGACCTCCTGGCGCTCTACGAGAAGCTGCGCGCCCAGAAGGGCGGCGTGGGCGCCGCACGGCTGCACCAGCGCCGCTGCACCGGCTGCCAGCTGGGCATCGACAACGCCGAGATCGCCGTCATCCGCTCCACCCCGGCCGACACCGTCGTGCGCTGCGAGGAGTGCTCGCGCATCCTCGTGCGCACCGCCGAGTCGGGCCTGTGACCGCTGCTCCCACGCCGGCGCCCCGCCGGGTGGTCGTGCAGGCCGACGGGGGCTCGCGGGGCAACCCCGGGCCGGCGGCCTACGGTGCCGTGCTCACCGACACCGACACGGGCGAGGTCGTCGCCGAGGACGCCGCGCGCCTGGGGGTGGCGACCAACAACGTCGCGGAGTACTCCGGCCTGATCGCCGGACTCCGCCTCGCCCGCGACCTCGCGCCCGGCGCCACCGTCGAGGCGCGGATGGACTCCAAGCTGGTCGTCGAGCAGATGTCGGGGCGCTGGAAGATCAAGCACCCCGACATGGTGCCGCTGGCGGCCGAGGCGAGGACGCTGGCACCGGCGGGCACGACGTACACCTGGGTGCCGCGGGCGCAGAACGCCCACGCCGACCGGCTCGCCAACGAGGCGCTCGACGGTCGGCGCGACGGCGTCACCGTGGCTCCGGGGTACGCCGGGGCGGGTGCGCCGGCCCAGGAGCACGACGAGTCGCTGGTGGAGGAGGTCGAGCGCTCGGCGCCCGCGCGCGGCTGGTCGGGCCCCGGCGGCCCGCCGACGACCCTGGTGCTGCTGCGCCACGGCGTCACCCCGCACACCGCGGCCAAGCGATTCTCCGGCGGTCTCGGCGGCGACAACCCCGGGCTGAGCGAGGAGGGCCGCGCCCAGGTGCGCGCCGCCGCCGACTGGCTGAGCGGGCTCGGCGACCGGGTCGACGCCGTCGTCGCCTCGCCGGTGCGCCGCACCCGGGAGTCGGCCGCGATCGTCGCCGAGCGGCTCGGCCTCCCGGTCGAGACCGAGGCCGGCTTCGCGGAGATGGAGTTCGGCGCCTGGGACGGCCTGACCTTCGCCGAGGTCGCCGAGCGCGACCAGGCCGGTCTCGACGCCTGGCTCGGCTCGCTCGACGTGCCGCCGCCCGGCGGGGAGTCCTTCGCCGTGGTGCAGGAGCGGGTGCTCGCCGGTCTCGGTCGGGTGCTGGAGCAGCACGCCGGGCGCACCGTGGTGGTGGTCAGCCACGTGACGCCGATCAAGACGCTGGTCGCGCACGCCGTCGACGCGCCCCTCGGCGCGGTCTTCCGCATGGAGCTCTCGCCGGCGTCGATCTCGGTGCTGTCGTTCTACCCCGGTGACGAGCCCTCCGCCCCCCGCGGCTCGATGCGGCTCTACAACGCCCTGCCCCCCGGCGACCAGGCCAGCCTCGACCCCGGTCGCTGGTAGCCGGCGGCGCAGACTCCGCGGGCTGCCGCGGGCGGTGGGCCGGTGGGCGGTGGGCCGGTCGTCTGCCGCCTCTGCTGGGCGGCCGGCGCCGGGGTCGGCCGTCGAGGGCGTGTTGGTGCGGCGGGCCGAGCTTCTGCCCGGGCGTCTCGGCCCCGGGTGGGTGGTGGTGGGTCGCCGACGTTGCCGGATCGGCGGCGTGCGGGAAGTGGCGGCAAACGACAGGTCGGAGGGTCGTGGGCCTGTCGTTTGCCGCCACTTCCGAGTGGGCGGGGCTGCCGGGTCGCACGTCGTATGGGTCTCGGCGGTGCGGGCCGGCTCCTGCTGCGGGTCGCGGCCCCGGGTGGCTGGTGGTGGTCGCTGTTGCCGCGTCGGCGGCGTGCGGGAAGTGGCGGCAGACGACCGGTCGGAGGGTCGTGGGCCTGTCGTTTGCCGCCACTTCTGAGTGGGCGGGGCTGCCGGGTCGGATGTCGTCTGGGTGTCGGCGGTGCGGGCCGCGTGCTGCTGCGGGTCTTGGCCCCTGGTGGCTGGTGGTGGCCGCCGCCGTTGCGGGGTCGGCAGCGTGCGGGGAAGTGGCGGCAGACGGCAGGTCGGAGGGTCGTGGGCTTGTCGTTTGCCGCCACTTCTGAGTGGGCGGGGCTGCCGGGTCGGATGTCGTCTGGGTGTCGGCGGTGCGGGCCGGTTCCTGCTGCGGGTCGCGGCGGTGTGGGCCGCGTGCTGCCGCGGGTCGCGGCCCCGGGTGGGTCGTGGTGGTCGCCGCCGTTGCCGGATCGGCAGCGTGGGGAAGTGGCGGCAGACGGCAGGTCGGAGGGGCGTGGGCTTGTAGTTTGCCGCTACTTCTGAGTGGGCGCGGCTGCCGGGTCGGATGTCGTCCGGGTCTCGGCGGTGCCGGCCGGTACCTGCTGCGGGTCTCGGCCCCTGGTGGCTGGTCGTGGCCGCCGCCACCGGGTTGATGGCCCGTGGGGACCTGGCAGAACACGCCAGGTCGGGGGCCCGCGGGAAGTGGCGGCAGACGGCAGGTCGGAGGGGCGTGGGCTTGTCGTTCGCCGCCACTTCTGAGTGGGCGGGTCCGCCGGGTCGGACATCGTCTGGGTGTCGGCGGTGCGGGCCGGTTCCTGCTGCGGGTCGCACCGCCGGGTGGCTGGTGGTGGCCACCGCCAGCAGGTTGATGGCCCGTGGGGACCTGGCGGTACGTGCCAGGTCGGTGGGGCGTGGTGAAGTGGCGGCAGGCGACGGGTCGCAGGGGCGTGGGCTCGTCGTACGACGCCACGTCCGGGTGCTCGTCCACAGGGTGCCGCCGTGGACGGGGACGACGGGCTCGGAGTGGGCAGGATCCGGGGATGTCCAGCCTCGCGAGCGGTCCCGCACCCGACGGCCCCCACGAGCCCGACGCCGGGGCCGTGCGGGGGCGCCGGCGCGGCGTCGGGTGGCGTCAGGTGGCGCACGGCGTGCACGTGCCGGTGTCGGCCGGGGACGACGAGGAGCTGGCCGCGTGGCTGCTGCTGGTGCCGCCGTCGGGCGGGCTGACCCATCTCACCGGCGCCGCGGCGCGGGGCTGGTCCCTGCCGCCGCTCCCCGCCGGCCTGCCGGTGCTGGTCTGCATGGGCCGGGGTGGCGTACGTCCGGCCCGCCCCGGGCTGCGCACGATCCGCCTGGCGCGGCCGCGGGTCGAGGCCGTGCGGGGGCTGAGGGTGGCGCCCGCGCTCGACGTCCTCCTGGCGTGCGCGTGCGACCTCGCGCTGCTGGACCTGGTGGTCCTCGTCGACGCTGCGCTGCGCGAGGACGCCTCTTGCCTCGACGGGCTCGCGGACCTGACCGGGCGCCGGGGCCTCCCGGCGCTGCGTCGCGCCGCCGCGCTGGCCGACGCCGGGGCGGAGTCGGCGTGGGAGAGCGTGCTGCGGGTGCTGCACCACGTGTGCGGGGCCGAGGTCGCGAGCCAGCACGAGGTGCGCGACGACTCCGGCCTGGTCGCCCGCGGCGACCTGTGGCTGGTCGGCACGACGGTGCTGCACGAGTACGACGGAGCCCACCACCGCGAGGCGCCCCAGCACGCCGACGACCTGCGGCGCGACCGCCGCCTGGCCCGCGCCGGGTGGTCGCGCCGCGCCTACACCTCGGGCGACCTCGTCGCGCGGCCTGGCGCCGTGGTGCGGGACGTCGACCTGGCCCTGGGGCGCGAGCACGACCCGGCGACGGTGCGCGCGTGGACCGCGCTGCTGCGGGCGTCCTGCTTCACCCCCGCGGGACGCCAGCGACTCGTCGAGCGGCTGGCGAGCTCGCCGGTCGGGCGCGCTGCCGTGCGCCCCGTCGGGTGACCGGTCGACCTTGCTGCCGTGCGCCCCGGTCGGGTGGCTGGTCGACCTTGCTGGCGTGCGCCCCGGTCGGGTGACCGGCCGACCTTGCTGCCGAGCGGCTGGCGCCCTCGCCGCTCGACCTCGCTGCCGAGCGGCTGGCGCCCTCGCCGGTCGGGCTCGGCGCCGAGTGCTCCGTCGGGTGACCAGTCGGGCTCGCTGCCGAGCACTCCGTCGGCATCCGACCGAGCGCCGACCGAGCGCCGTGCGATCACCGGCGGAGCGCCGTGCGAGCCGCACCGTGCACGGTGCCGACCGCACGCGTGACCGTGAGCCCTGGACGCAGGGGGCGACGGGCGAGCCCCACGGTCTCCCGGCGCAGCGGCACGGGGCCCCGGTGAGCTCGCGGCCGGTCAGAGGGCGGCGACGACCACGTCGAGGCGGGTGCCCTGGGGGCCGGGGGCGCCGACCTCGACGGTCCAGCCGAGGTCGTGCAGCGCCTCGGCGAGCCGCGCCGGGGTGCGGGGGTTGGCGCCGTCCTCGAGCAGCCCGCGCACGAGGCGGCCCTTGGTGGCCTTGTTGAAGTGGCTGACCACCTTGCGCACCCCGTCGACCTCGTGGAGCACGCGCACGGTGGCCACGCGGCGCGCCTCCTCGGGCGAGGGGCGCCAGAAGGCGGCGTACGTCGAGGAGCGCAGGTCGACGAGCAGGCCGTCGCCGACGGCGTCGAGCACGGCCGGGCCCAGCGCCTCGCGCCACACCCCGGCGACGGGGCCGAGACCGGGCAGCGAGGTGCCGCCGGAGAGCCGGTAGGCGGGGATCCGGTCGGCGGGCCGCACCAGGCCGAAGACGCTGGAGACGACCGCGAGCCGGGTGGCGGCGCGGCGCCGGGCGGCGGGGGAGAGGGTGGCGGCGTCGAGCGCGTCGTAGACGACCCCGGCGTAGACCTGGTCGGCGCGCGCCGTGGGGCTCTCGCGCAGGCGCCGGTCGAGGTCGACGAGGTCGAGCTGGGTGGAGCCGACGTCGAGGGTGCGGGCCGCAGCCTCGGGATCGCCCTCGCACAGGGCGACCAGTGCGTCGACGACGCGCTCTCGGGCGGGGGTGAGCGAGGGGGAGGAGAGGGACCCGAGGTCGAGGGGCTTGCCACGCCGCGGCGCGGTCTTGCCCTCGCTGGGGGGCAGCAGCATCAGCACGTCGCTATGGTGCCTGCATGCCCAGCAACCGCGTGGTCCGGGTCCGCTCCTCCGACGACGGGGTGGCCGCGACCCGGCTGCGCGCCGGGATCGACCGCATCCGCGAGGAGCTGGAGGTCACCGAGGCCTTCCCGGCCGAGGTCGAGGAGGCCGCCGCGCGCGCGGCCGCTGCGCCCCGGCTGCCCGACCTCGACCGCACCGACCTGCCGCTGCTGACCATCGACCCCGAGGGCGCGCGCGACCTCGACCAGGCGCTGCACCTCGAGCGCAGCGACGACGGCGGCTTCGTCGTGCACTACGCGATCGCCGACGTCGCGGCCTTCGTGACCCCCGGCGACCCCGTGGACGTCGAGGCCCACCGCCGCGGCGAGACCCTCTACGCCGCCGACGCGAAGGTGCCGCTGCACCCGCGGGTGCTCAGCGAGGACGCCGCCTCCCTGCTGCCGGGGCAGGTGCGGCCCGCGCTGCTGTGGACGATCACCCTGAGCGCCGAGGGCGAGCGCACCGACGTCGTGGTCGAGCGGGCCCGGGTGCGCTCGACCGCCCAGCTGTCCTACGAGCAGGCCCAGGCCGCGATCGACGACGGCAGCGCGGCCGACTCGCTGCGGGTCCTGGCCGAGCTCGGGCCGATCCGCCTGGCGCGCGAGGCCGCGCGCGGCGGGGTGTCGCTGCCGCTGCCCGAGCAGGAGGTCGACGTCGACGGCGAGACCTGGCACCTCGAGTTCCGCCGGCAGCTGCCGGTGGAGGAGTGGAACGCCCAGCTCTCCCTGCTCACCGGCTTCGCAGCCGCCGCGCTCATGGTCTACGGCCGCGTCGGCCTGCTGCGCACCCTGCCGCCGCCGGACCCGCGCGACGTGCAGCGGCTGCACCGCACCGCCCGCGCGCTGGGCGTCGAGTGGCCCGCCGAGCAGCTCTACCCCGACTTCGTCCGCTCCCTCGACCCGTCGCTGCCCGCGCACGCCGCGATGGTCGTGGCCTGCACCCGGCTGCTGCGCGGCAGCGGCTACGTCGGCTTCGACGGCGAGGTGCCGGCCGACCCGCAGCACGCCGCGCTGGCCTCGGAGTACGCCCACGTCACGGCGCCGCTGCGCCGCTTGGGCGACCGGTACGCCGGGGAGGTGTGCGTCGCGCTGTGCGCGGGGGAGGACGTGCCCGCGTGGGTGCTGGCCGAGCTCCACGAGCTGCCGCGCACGCTGCAGCGCTCGGGCCAGCTGGCCGGTCGCTACGAGCGGGCGGTGCTCGACCTGGTGGAGGCCGGGGTGCTGGCCGGGCGCGTGGGCGAGGAGATGGCCGGCGTGGTCGTCTCGGTCGACGACGAGGGCCACCGGGGCACCGTCGTGGTGGCCGACCCCGCCGTGGAGGCCACGGTCACGGCGGCGGGCGAGCTGCCGCTCGGGGCCGACGTACGGGTCAGGCTGGAGAGCGCCGACGTGACGACCGGGAGGGTCGGGTTCGCGCTGGTGGAGTGAGCGCTGCCGCCGCGGGAGCGTCGTGGGGCGAGGTAGGCCGGCCCCCGGGTCTGCCGCGTCTCGTGCCGGGGGGAACGCGAGCCGCGTCGCAGCCACCCGGGGGGCCGTGGGTCCTACTCTCCCCAGCGCGCGGGGGCGATCACTCCTCCGATCGGACATTTCTGGCCGGGGACCCGGTCAGAAGCGTCCCGACGGGGCTCAGGTGTCGCGGCGCGGGCGCTCGTAGTCCGACGGCTCGCTGTCGATCATGAAGCCGCGGTCGGCCTTGATGCCCTCGACCATGCGGTGCAGCCAGTCCTCGTCGGAGGTCTCGATGTCGCGCTGGGCCAGCTCGCCGCGCAGGTAGTCGAGCAGCTCGGTCTGGCCGGTCGCGTAGGCGACCGAGGTGGAGTCGACCGCGGCCTGCAGGTCGGCGTCGTAGGTGGCCATGGGGTTCCTTCCGTCGGCGCCGCCGGTCGGCGGCAGGTGAGCAGTGTGACGTATGTCGGGGCGGTGCGCTCAGGCGGTGGTGCCGGGCTCCAGCCGCGCACCGGGCTCGAGCACCACGCCCTCGCCGACCGTGCACTCACGGCCGAGCAGCACGACGTGCTCGGGGTCGGGCCGCGAGGCCGTCTCGCGGGGCGCACCGACCATGGCGCCGACGCCCACGCGGCAGCGCACGTCGACGACGGCGTCGTGCACGGCGCTGCGGGCACCGACCACGGAGTCGGCGAAGAGCACGCTGTCGGTGACGATCGCGCCCTCCTCGACGACCACCCCGGGCCCCAGCACGCTGCGGTGCACCGACCCCGCGACCTGGCAGCCCGGGGAGACGAGGCTGTCGACGACGTCGGCGCCGTCGCGCAGCCGCGCCGGCGAGCGCTGCGGCTGGCGGGTGAGGATCGGCCAGTCGGCGCGACCCAGCACCCCTTGGTCGTCGAGGAGCAGGTCGTGGTGGGTGCGCAGGTACTTGTGGGGCTCGCCCAGGTCGCGCCAGTAGCCGTCGAGGGCCAGCGCCCGGGTGCGGCCCCGCTCCACCAGCCGCGGCACCAGGTGGTCGCCGAAGTCGTCGAGCCCGGAGTCGCCGGCCGGGCTGTCGGCGCCGAGCTCGCGGTGCAGCTCCTCGAGCACCTCCACCAGCACGACCGGGTCGTAGGCGATGACCTCGGTCGAGACCACCGAGGTCGCGGGCTCGTCGGGCTTGTAGGCGAAGCCGGTGACGAGGCCGTCGTCGTCGGCCTCGACGACCCCGTGGTCGCCCGCCTCGGAGGGGTCGACCTCGCTGGTGAGCAGGGTGCACTCGGCGCCGCGGTCGAGGTGGGCGGCGACGAGCTCGGCGTAGTCGTAGGTGTAGACGTGGTCGGCGCTCATCACCAGCAGGACGTCGGCGCCGAAGCCGGTGATCTGGTGGCGCAGCCGGTAGAGCTCGTCGGCGTTGCCCCGCGCGAAGCCCTCCTCGTCGAGGCTGCCGGTGCCCTCCTCGGGCATGAGCAGCCGCAGGCCGCCGCGGGTGCGGTCGAGGTCCCACGGGCGTCCGTTGGCGACCTCCTCCTCGAGCGTGCCGCCCTGGAACTGCACCGAGAGCCACACGTCGCTGATGCCGCTGTGGGTGAGGTTGGACAGCGGGAAGTCGACGAGCTGCAGGACGCCGGCCACTGGCAGCGCAGGCTTGGCGCGCTCCCGGGTCAGCACGTCCATGCGCCCACCGGCGCCACCGGCCTGGACGATCGCGAGCACGCGGGGTCTGGTCATGGGTCACCCAAGCACGGACGCCGACCCGCACGCGAGGCCCCCCGGGGTGGTGCGGGCACCACGCGCGCCGCGCCCCGACCCGGGGCTCCGGCCCCGGACGAGGCGCGGGCTCGGCTCAGGCCCCGGCGGCCAGCCGGTGCCGCACCACGCGGCGGCGCAGGGTGGGGGAGGAGACGACCTCGTAGCCGGCCTCGAGGAAGACCTGCAGGAGCCCGACCGACGCCTCGTCCCAGATGACGGTGCGCCCCGGGGCGGGCTCGATCGGGTAGCCCTCGAGGACGTGGGCGCCGACCTGCGCGCCGTACTCGACGGTGGCCGCGGCGAGCTCGTAGGTGAGACCGGCCCTGCGCCAGCCCGACCGCACCACGAAGCAGGTCACCGACCAGACGCCCGGCAGCTCGGGGTCCTGACGCATCCACGGCTGCTTGCGGCTCCAGATGCGGGGGTAGTGCTCGCGCGGCTCGACGGCGACCCAGCCGGCGGGCTCGCCGTCGACGTAGCCGACGAGGCCGGAGGTCGGGCCGTCGGTGCCGCAGGCGGTCTGCGCGACCAGCGCCGCCTCCCGCTGCTCCTGGGTGGTGTCGCGCCAGATCCAGCCCGGCGCCTTCAGGCCCTGGCAGCGGCACCTGCTCGCCCCGCCCGCCGCGAACACGGCCGCGACGTCCTCGGCGGAGGCGCGGTGGGCCGGGAGCCAGGTGAACTCGGGCATCTCGCGACCCTAGGACCTCGGCGTCCCGGGGTGAAGGGGCACGCGCGGTGCAGCGGACCCCGGAGTGCGGACGGGCTGGCCTGTAGGCCGGGTTCTGTGCCGGCTCGCGCCGGCGGCGACCATCCATCTACGACTGCCGTTGCCGACAGCCTCCAGCGGTCTACCCGTGCACTCGGGCGGGTCACCCTCAGACGTGCACGCGTGCGGGGCCTCGCGGCTCCGCACTTCTTGACCTTGCTCCAGGTGGGGTTTGCCTAGCCGCCCCGGTCGCCCGGGGCGCTGGTGGTCTCTTGCACCACCGTTTCACCCTTACCGCCTCGGGCCGGAGCCCTCGGCGGCGGTCTGTTCTCTGTGGCACTGTCCCGCGGGTCACCCCGGGTGGGCGTTACCCACCACCACGCCCTGTGGAGCCCGGACCTTCCTCGGCGCCTCCCGAGGGAGACGACGCGGTCGCCCGGCCAGCCCGTCCGCAGGAGAGAACGTACCGTGGGGGCGTGTCCTCCGACGACCTGGTGCCCCCGCCCCTCGTGTTCCCCGGCCAGACCGGCGCGGAGTCCGCCTACCGTGTCGCCCACGACCTGCTCGTGCGCCGCGCACCGGCCGAGGCGCTCGCCGTGCTCGAGCCCGCGCTCGCCCTCGACCCGACCAGCTCGGGGCTGCGGACCCTGCGCGCCTGGGCGTACCTGCTGCGCGCCCAGCTGACGAAGGCCGAGGCCGAGCTGGCCGGCCTGGTGGAGGACAAGCCCGACGACCTGTGGGCGCGCCACGCGCTGGGGCGCGCCCTGGAGCGGCAGAGCCGCCTCGCCGACGCCCTGCCCCACCTGCGGCTGGCCGCGGCGATGTCGGGCGACCCCGAGCACGAGGTCGCGGTGCTCCGCGTCGAGCGGCGCCTCGCCGAGGCCGGCGAGCGGTCCTTCGACGACCTGACCTGACCCCGACCTGACCCGGCCCCGACCTGACCCGGCCTCGGGGCCCGGGGTGGGTCAGCCGCCCTCGCGGTCGCCGCGGACCGTCGGGGCCGTCGGGACAGCGGCGTGCCCGCAGTAGCGCGGCGCCACCTCGCGCAGCGCCTCCAGCACCACCCGCACCGCGGCCCGCTCGGCCTGGTCGGCGCGGGCGAGCGCGGCGATGCGCCGGGTCTGCACGGGCGCGGCGGTGGGCAGCAGCACCGGCCTGCCCGCCCCCGAGCCGGCCTCCGAACCCGCCTCCGAGGCGGCTCCCGAGGCCGTGTCACCCAGGCGGGCGGCGTGGCGCGGGAGCAGGGCGAGGCCGTGCCCGGCACCCACGAGCGCCTGCTGGGTGCGCAGGTCGGCGAAGCGGTGCGTCACCTGCGGCGCCGGGGCGCCCGCGGCGGCGAACCACGCCAGCAGCGCCCGGTCGAAGGGCCAGCCGGCCGGCACCCCGACCCAGGTCTCGGCGCGCACGTCCTCGACCTCGACCGGCCGGGTGGTGCCGGCCAGGGGGTGGCCGGGCGGCACACCCACGTCGAGCGGCTCCTCGACCAGGTCGACCACCCGCACGCCGCGACGTCGCCACAGGGCCTGCGAGACCGCGCCCGACCACGGGCCGTCGACCGACGCGCGGTGGGCCAGGACGACGTCGGCGAGGTCGGTGCGCGCGGCGTACTCGTCGCCGTGGAGGTCGGCCTCGACCACCTCCAGCTCCAGACCGGGGTGGCGGGCGAGGGCGGTGAGCAGGTGGGGGAGCAGCCCCTGCGCGGCGGTGGGGAAGACGCTGAGCCGCACGGTGCCCCGCACCTCGCCGTGGTAGTCGTCCCACCGGGCCTGCACGCGCTCGAGCGCCTGCTCGACCTCGCCCGCGGCCTCGCAGAGCACCCGGCCGGCGTCGGTGAGCTCGACGCGGCGACCGACCCGGCGCAGCAGGCTGGCGCCGGCCTCGCGCTCCAGGGTCTTGAGCTGCTGGGAGACCGCCGTGGGGGTCAGGTGGGCGCGCCGGGCCACCGCGGTGACGGTGCCGAGCCGCTCGAGGTCGCGCAGCAGCCCCAGCCGCCGGACGTCGAGGTGGCGCGGGGGCGGGGCTTGCCCGGTCGGGACGTCCATGAAGGAAGACTACGCAGTTGCTGCAGCACGATGACATGGACCTTCACGGTGGGTGGCCCCAGGCTGGGAGCATGACTCTCACGCACGTCCCGCTCCGGGTGGACCGCCGGTGACCCGCCGCGACGCCCTGCTCGCCGTGCTCGTCTCGGTCTGCTGGGGCGTGAACTTCCTGGCCATCCACGCCTCCCTGGAGCACTACCCGCCGATGTTCCTGGTCGCGCTGCGCTTCGCCGTGATCGCGGTGCCCACGCTGCTGCTGGTGCGGCGCCCGCAGGTGCCCGCGCGCTGGCTGGTCGGCTACGGCGTGGGCTTCGGCGTGCTCCAGTTCGTGTTCCTCTACGCCGGCATGGCCGCCGGCATGCCGGTCGGGCTGTCCTCGCTGGTGCTCCAGGCCTCCGCGCCCTTCACGGTGCTGATCGCGGCGGCGTGCCTGGGCGAGCGCCCCTCCCGCGCGACCTGGGTCGGCATCGCGGTGGCCATGGCCGGGCTGCTGGTGATCGCGGCCTACCGCGGCCTGACGGTCTCGCTGCTGCCGACGGTGCTGGTGCTGCTGGGGGCGCTGGGCTGGGCCCTGGGCAACATCGCCTCGCGCCAGGCCCAGGCCCAGGCCGGGCCGGCGGGCGCCTCACCCTTCGCGCTCATGCTGTGGATGACGGTCGTGCCGCCGCTGCCGATGCTGGCGCTCTCGCTCCTGGTCGAGGGGCCGGACCGGATCCTCGCGTCGCTCGGCTCCGCCGTGGGTCCGGGCGCCGCGCCCGAGGCGGCCGCGGCCAACCTCGGCCTGCTCTACACCGTGGTGGTCGGCACCCTGGTCGGCAGCGGGCTGTGGACGCTGCTGCTGCGGCGCAACCCCTCCAGCGCGGTCGCGCCCTTCTCGATGCTGGTGCCGGTCACCGGCATCACGACCGCGTGGCTGGTGCTGGGCGAGACCCCCGCGCTGGCCGAGGTGCTCGGCGGGGTGCTCGTGGTGGGGGGTGTGCTGCTGCCCCACGCGTGGCGCCGGCGCCGGGGCTCGCGTGCGGCGGCGGGGGCGGGCTCAGGGGTGGGTGAGGACCTCGGCGCCGTCGGCGGTGACGAGGAGGGTGTGCTCGAACTGCGCCGAGCGCCGTAGGTCCTTGGTGGCCACCGTCCAGCCGTCGTCCCACATCGTCCACTCGTGGGTGCCGAGGTTGAGCATGGGCTCGATGGTGAAGGTCATGCCCACGTTGATGACGTCGTCGTAGTGCGGGTCGTCGTAGTGCGGCACCACGAGCCCGGAGTGGAAGTGGGTGCCGATGCCGTGGCCGGTGAACTCGCGGACCACGCCGTAGTCGAAGCGACGGGCGTAGGTCTCGATCACCCGGCCGATGACGTTGAGCCGTCGGCCGGGCTTGACCGCCCTGATCGCCCGGTCGAGGGCCTCGCGGGTGCGCTCGACCAGCAGCCGCGACTCCTCGTCGACGTCGCCGGCGAGGAAGGTGGCGTTGGTGTCGCCGTGCACGCCGTCGAGGTAGGCGGTGATGTCGATGTTGACGATGTCGCCGTCCTCGACCACGCGGCTGTCGGGGATGCCGTGGCAGACGATCTCGTTGACGCTGGAGCACAGCGACTTGGGGAAGCCGCGGTAGCCGAGCGTGGAGGGGTAGGCGCCGTGGTCGCACAGGAACTCGTGGCCGAGGCGGTCGAGCTCGTCGGTGGTGACCCCCGGCTGCACCGCCGCGCCGACGGTCTCGCGTGCCTGCGCGGCCAGGCGGCAGGCCGCGCGCATGCGCTCGATGGTCTCGGCGTCCTTGACCTCGCTGCCCTCGAAGGGAGCGGGGGCGGGACGGTCGACGTACTCGGGGCGCACGATGTGGGCGGGCACCGGGCGGCGCGGGCTGACGGCGGCCGGGGTCACGGGGGCGGCTGCGGGAGGGGTCACGGGCGTGAAGTGTAGTTTCGCCCCCATGGCTGACAGCGACGGCGAGTACTGGTTCAACGTCAAGCTCCACCGGGTGGAGACCACCGAGGACCTGAGCCCCAGCAAGGACCGGCTCGGCCCCTACGCCACGCGGGCCGAGGCCGAGCGGGCCCTGGAGAAGGCGGCCCAGCGCAACGAGGACTGGGACGGCGACCCGGACTGGAACGACGACGCCCCCGCCGCCGGCGGGGACCCCCGCTGACGGTGGCCCCCGGCTGGGGCGGGGGGCGGGGCCGACCCGGTCGCCCGCCGCGCCGCGCGGACGCCGCCTCCCCGTGGCCCTTCGTCGGCATGGCCGGCATGGCCGCGGTCTTCTTCCTGTACGCCGCGAGCGGCCCGGTCACGCCGTGGTGGGGCCAGGCCCTGCTGCTGGCCTTCTGGGCCCTCCTGCTGCTGGTGGCCGCGGCCTGGTGGAGCCTGCACCCCGGCTGGGTGCCGTGGGTGCCGGTGGTCGGCTTCGTGGTGCTCTTCGCGACGGTCGTCGCCGGGGCGGCCTGGTGGGGCTGGGCAGACTAGCCGCCCCACCACGCCGGCCCACCACGCCGCCCCCACCCCGCCGCCCTCACCACGGCAGCAGCGCCACCGCCGCACCGCGGTGCCCCGCGCTCAGGCGGTGGGCTCGGGCTCGGGCTCGGTCTGCTTCACCGACAACCGGGTCAGGCGCGCGCCCTCGCGGCCGGTGACGACGAGGGTGTGCCCACCGACAGCGAGGTCGTCGCCGACGTCCGGGATGCGCCCGAGGCGGTGCAGCACGTAGCCCGCGGCCGTCTCGTAGGGTCCGTCGGCCAGCTCCACGCCGGTCTGGGTCGCGAACTCCTCGATGGTCAGCGCGGCGTCGACCTCGCCGTCGTCGGAGGTGCGCTGGTGGGTCGCGGGGTCGTCGTACTCGTCGTCGATCTCGCCGACCAGCTCCTCGACCAGGTCCTCGAGGGTGACGATGCCGTCGGTGCCGCCGTACTCGTCGACGACGACCGCGAGGTGGGCCCGCTGCTTGCGCATCCAGGTCAGGGTGGGCAGCACCCGGTTGGTGCCGGGCAGGTGGGTCACCGCGCGCAGGTGCTGCTCGACGGTGTCGGTGGGGTCGTCGGGGTCGGCGCCGAAGAGGTCGCGCACGTGCACGAAGCCGCGCACGTCGTCGACGTCGCGCCCGATGACGGGGTAGCGGGAGAAGGGGTTGTCGCGGATCGTGGCGAAGGCCTGGGCCACGGTGTCCTCGACCCGCAGCACCGTCACGTCGGCGCGGGGCCGCATCACCTCCACCAGCGTGCGGTCGCCGGCGTCGAAGACGTCGACGAGGATCTGGCGCTCGCTCTCGCCGAGGCCCTCGTGCTGGTCGACCATGTAGCGCAGCTCGTCCTCGCTCATCTCCTCCGAGGCCGCGTGGGGGTCCCCGCCGACCAGGCGCACCACGGCGTCGGTCGACTTCGACAGCAGCCAGATCACCGGGCGCATGAGGTCGGCGAAGCGGTCGAGCGGCGGCCCGACGACCAGGGCGACGCCGGCGGAGCGCTGCAGCGCGATGCGCTTGGGCACCAGCTCGCCCAGCACGAGGCTGACGTAGGCCACCACGAGGGTCAGCAGGACCAGGGCGGCGGTGTCGGCCGCCGCCTCGGGCAGGCCCGCGCTGACGAGGAAGGGCGCGAAGTCGGGCGCGAGCGTCGAGGCGCCGTAGGCGGCGGAGAAGAAGCCGGCCACGGTCACGCCGATCTGCACGGCGGCGAGGAAGCGGTTGGGCTGGCGCGCGACGTGGGCGACGCGTCCGGCGCGCCCGCCGCGCTTCTCGAAGTCGCTGACCTGGCTCTCGCGCAGGGAGACCAGCGCGATCTCCGTGCCGGCGAACACCCCTCCGACGAGCACGAAGGCCAGCACGAGGGCTGCGTTGATCAGGGTCTGTTGGTCCACCGGGTCTCCTGGTGCGGGGGCGAGGTGGTGCCGAGCGTGCCTGATCGCCCCAAGGGGTGATCCGGATGCGGCCGGGGTCGGGCCGGGGTCGGGCCGGGGTCGGGCCAGGTCCGGTCAGGCCGGGGTGACCCGCAGCACGATGTCGTTCCCGTCGCCGTTGTCGGTGGTCAGCAGCAGCGCGCCGCCGGGGGCCTGGGTGACCTGGCGGATGCGGCCGTGCTCCTTCAGCGCCGCGGGGGCGCGGACCTTGCGCAGGTCACCCCGCGCGTCGAAGGTCAGGAAGAGCACCTCGGTGTCCTTGAGCACCGCCACGGCGAGGGCACCCCGCAGGGCGCCCCACTGCTTCCCGCGCACGAAGGTGGCACCGCAGGTGGCGACGGTCGAGGGGCCCGAGCGCCACCGGGCGGCGACCTGGGTGCCGGGCAGCGACCGGTCGGTCATCGGCACCTGCTCGTCGTAGCCGGGGACGGGGTGCCAGCCGTAGTCGCCGCCGTTGCGGAGCTTGTTGACCTCGTCGTCGCGGAAGCTGCCCTGCTCCACCGACCACAGGCTGCCGTCGGCGCGCTGGGCCAGGCCCTGCACGTTGCGGTGGCCGTAGGTGTGGACGTAGCGCTTGCTGCGCACCTTCGCACCGGGGAAGGGGTTGCCGGGCCAGGGGGCGCCCGTGCGGCGGTCGAGGCGCAGGGTCTTGCCGCCCAGCGAGGTCAGGTCGCGGGGGTTGGTGCCGACCGCGGCGTCGCCCGTGCCGACGAGCAGCGAGCCGTCGCGGGCGACGAGGAGCCGGCAGCCGCCGTGGCGCCCGGAGGAGGCGGGCAGGCCCTTGAGGAGCACCTTGGCGCGGGTCGCGGTGGTGGCGGCGTCGTCGAGGGTCCAGGCGACCACGCGCACGTCGTGGCCGCCGCCGGAGGTCGTGGCGCCCTGGCAGGTGTAGAAGCGCCCGTTGTCGGCGAAGCGGGGGTCGACCTCCAGGCCCATGAGGCCGGTCTCCCCGGAGACCCACACCTGGTCGGAGGGGAAGTCGACGTCGCGGGTCTCGCCACCCTCGACCACGGTGAGCGCGGCGCGGTCGCGCTGGGTCACCAGGAGCCGCCCCTCGCCGATGGAGCGCACGTCCCACGGGTGGTCGAGACCGGAGGCCACCCGCGACACCCTCAGCCGCGGCACGGCCCGGGGTGCGGTGACGGGGGCGGGGTGTGGGTCGGCGGTGCTCCCGGGAGCCGCGGTGCGGGAGTCCGTGGGGCCCTGGCCGTCGGGCGTCGCCTGTGCCGCCTGGGCGGTCGGTGCCGCGGGGGCGAGGAGCGCGGCGGCGAGCACGGCGGCGGCGCACGCGCTCAGGCGGCCGCCACGGTGGGCGGGACCGCCGGCGGGGCGGGTGGGGCGGCGGAGTCCGAGAGGGGCCATGGCGCCACGCTACGGCGCGACCCGCCCGGAGGCATCCACCCGATCGGTGGATCTCGTGTGGAGGAGCGCCCGCCGGGCGCTGCGGTGCCGGGTGTCGTGTTACCGAACCGGTGGGGTCGTGTCACCGCTGCGTGGACCGGCCGTGGGCCTGACGTCCGTAGTGTTCTACCCATCAGCCGGACCTTCCGGGGGGACGGACCGGCTGCCGACGGAGAAGGCGACGGAGGGTCGCGCGCTCCCGGGGGACCACGTGGCTGGGGGGCCACAGCGCCCCCGTCGTCGGACACACGAGGACAGCCCGCACGACGTTCCGGGGGGAGCGGCGCGCGGGCTGTCTCGTGCTGCCCGGAGGTCGCGTCAGAAGGTGTGCTCGGGGCCGGGGAAGGTGCCGCCCCTGACGTCAGCGGCGTAGGCACGGGCCGCGTCGAGCATGACGCCGTGCAGGTCGGCGTACTGCTTGACGAAGCGCGGCATCCGCCCGGTGCGCAGACCCAGGGCGTCCTGCCACACCAGCACCTGGCCGTCGCACTCGGGGCCGGCCCCGATGCCGATCGTGGGGATGCCCAGGGCACGGCTGACCTCGCCGGCGACGTCGCCGGGCACCATCTCCATGACCACGGCGAAGGCACCGGCGGCCTCGACCGCCCGCGCGTCGGCCAGCACCCGGGCGGCGGTGTCGCCGCGGCCCTGCACGCGGTAGCCGCCGAGGGTGTGCTCGCTCTGGGGCGTGAAGCCGATGTGGGCCATCACCGGCACGCCGCCGCGGGTGAGCAGCTCGATCTGGGGCGCCATCTCGGCTCCGCCCTCGAGCTTCACGGCGTGGGCGCCCCCCTCCTTCATGAAGCGCACGGCGGTGTCGTAGGCCTGCTGCGGCGAGCCCTGGTAGGAGCCGAAGGGCAGGTCGCCGAGCACCATCGCGCGCCGCGCCGAGCGGGCCACGGCGCGGGTGAGCGGCAGCAGCTCGTCGACGGTGACCGGGAGCGAGGTCTCGTTGCCGAGCACGTTGTTGGAGGCGGAGTCGCCGATGAGCAGGACGTCGATGCCGGCCTCGTCGAAGGTCTGCGCGGAGTACTGGTCGTAGGCGGTGAGCATCGTGATCCGCTCCCCGCGCTGCTTCATCTCGCGCAGGTGGTGGGTGCGCACGCGTCGTGCCGGGGCGGGTGCGGCGGCTGCGGTGGGCGCGGTAGGGGCGGCCGGGCCGGTGCCGTAGGGCGCGGGCTCCTCGGGCGCGGCGGACGACGGCACGGACGGGTCGGGCGACCCGGGGCTGGGCGTGCTCATGACGAGCTCCTTCGGCTGCGATCTCGCGGCTCCCGGATGGAGTCCACGGACTGCTCCCAGGCTAGGGGCGCGAGATGGCCGTGCGGCAGGTGCGCGAGCGGGTGGTGGTGCTCACACCGACGCGGCCCGACGTCAGCTGACGGGCCGGCCGGCCGCGTCGGCCGCGGCCTCGAGCTCGGCCACGACGATGCGCCGCATGCCGAGCATGGCCTGCATCGCGGCTCCGGCCCGTGCGGGGTCGGGGTCGGAGAGCAGCTCGCCGAGCCGGTCGGGCACGACCTGCCAGGACAGCCCGAAGCGGTCGGTCAGCCACCCGCACCGCGACTCCTCCCCGCCGTCGCCGAGGCGCCGCCAGTAGTGGTCGACCTCGGCCTGGTCGCGGCAGGCGATGCTGAAGGAGACCGTCGGCGTGAAGCCGGCGTGGAGCGGTCCGCCGTTGATCGCGCGGAAGGTGAGGCCGTCGAGGGTGAACTCCCCGGCCATCACCGTGCCCGCGGGCATCGGGGCGCCCTCGCCGTACCGCGACAGGTGGCCGACCGAGGACCGGGGGAAGATCGCGGTGTAGAAGGACGCCGCCTCCTCCAGCTCGTGGTCGAACCACAGGCAGGGGGTGATGCTGCCGGCGGGCCTGTCTCCTGTGCTGAGGCTCATGCGGGGGCAGACCACGGCGGGGCGGGGAAGTCATCGGCGCCGGCCTCGGTAGGTTCCTCCCCATGCGCGTCTTGGTCTCCGGCGGTGCCGGCTACATCGGGTCCCACACCGTCCTCGCCCTCATCGAGGCCGGCCACGACGTCGTGGTGGTCGACGACTTCTCCAACAGCAAGCCCACGGTCGTGGCCCGCCTCGAGGCGCTTTCCGGGCGCCACGTGCCGCTGCACGCCATCGACCTCACCGACGTCGACAAGACCTCCCACCTCTTCGCGGTGGAGGAGATCGACGCGGTGATCCACTTCGCCGGCTTCAAGGCCGTGGGGGAGAGCGTCGCGAAGCCGCTGGAGTACTACCGCAACAACCTCGACTCCACCTTCTCCCTCGTCGAGGCCATGCGCCGCCACGACGTGCACCGCCTCGTCTTCTCCTCCTCGGCCACCGTCTACGGCGACAAGGCCCCCCTGCCCTTCCACGAGGACTACGCCGACCTCAGCGCCCTGAGCCCCTACGGCCGCTCCAAGGTGATGATCGAGCACGTGCTCTCCGACGTCGCGGCCGCGACCCCGGGCCAGCGCACGGCGCTGCTGCGCTACTTCAACCCCGTGGGCGCCCATCCCTCGGGCGACCTCGGCGAGGACCCGCAGGGCATCCCGAACAACCTCATGCCGTTCATCGCCCAGGTCGCGGTGGGCCGGCGCGAGCGGCTCTCGGTCTTCGGCGACGACTACCCCACCGACGACGGCACCTGCGAGCGCGACTACATCCACGTCATGGACCTCGCCGCCGGCCACGTCGCCGCCCTGGAGCACCTCGACGACATGGCCGAGCCCGCGCGCGCCTTCAACCTCGGCACCGGGCACGGCACCAGCGTGATGGAGCTCTTCCACGCCTTCGAGCGGGCCGTGGGCCGCGAGCTGCCCTACGAGGTGGTCGGCCGGCGCCCCGGCGACCTGCCCCGCATGTGGGCCGACGCCACCCGGGCCCGCGAGGAGCTGGGCTGGGAGGCCACCCGCACCGTCGACGAGATGTGCGCCGACACCTGGTACTGGCAGTCGCGCAACCCGCACGGCTTCCCCGACGGCACCCGGCGCTGAGCGGTCCGGCCGGGGAGGTCCCCGGCGCGGGCATCCCTAGGCCGGCGCGGGCATCCCTAGGATGGGCACCGTGGACTTCTACTCGGCCTACGCCCAGGGCTTCGCTCGGGTCGCGGCCTGCACGGTGCCCGTCGCGATCGCCGACCCGGCGACCAACGCCGCGCGGGTGCTCGAGCAGGCCCGGGCCTGCCACGACGACGCCGTGGCCGTGGCCGTCTTCCCTGAGCTGTGCCTCTCGGGCTACTCCATCGAGGACCTCCTGCTGCAGGACGTGCTCCTCGAGGCCGTCGAGGACGCGATCGAGACCGTGCGCGCCGGGTCGGTCGACCTGCTGCCGGTGCTCGTGGTCGGGGCCCCGCTGGTGCACGGCACGCGCGTGCTCAACTGCGCCGTGGTGATCCACCGCGGCCGGGTCCTGGGCGTGGCACCCAAGTCGCACCTGCCGACCTACCGGGAGTTCTACGAGCGACGCCACTTCGCGCCCGGCGACGACCGGCGCGGCGCCACGCTGCACCTCGGCGGCCACGACGTGCCGCTGGGTCCCGACCTGCTCTTCACCGCCGAGGACGTGCGCGGGCTGACCCTCCACGTCGAGGTCTGCGAGGACATGTGGGTGCCCGTGCCGCCCAGCGCGGAGGCCGCCCTCGCCGGTGCCACGGTCCTGGCCAACCTCTCCGGCAGCCCGATCACCGTCGCCCGTGCCGAGGACCGCCACCTGCTGGTGCGCAGCGCCAGCGCGCGCTGCTCCGCGGCCTACGTCTACGCCGCCGCCGGCCAGGGCGAGTCGAGCACCGACCTGTCCTGGGACGGCCAGACCCTCGTGCACGAGTGCGGCGACCTGCTGGCCGAGGGCGAGCGCTTCGCCCGGGGCCCCGTGCGCACCGTGGCCGACGTCGACCTCGACCGGCTGCGCCAGGAGCGGCTGCGCCAGGGCACCTTCGACGACAACCGCCGCACCCACGCCGAGCGGGTCGAGGCCTTCCGCACCGTCTCCTTCACCCTCGACCCGCCCACCGGCGACGTCGGGCTGCGCCGCGCCGTCGACCGCTTCCCCTTCGTGCCCAACGACCCGGCGCGCCTCGCGCAGGACTGCTACGAGGCCTACGCCATCCAGGTCTTCGGCCTCGAGCAGCGCCTCACCGCGATCGGCCAGCCCAAGGCGGTCATCGGCGTCAGCGGCGGCCTCGACTCCACCCACGCCCTCATCGTGGCCGCGCGCGCCATGGACCGCCTCGGGCGACCGCGCAGCGACATCCACGCCTTCACCATGCCGGGCTTCGCCACCGGCGACGTCACGAAGTCCTACGCCACCCGGCTGGCCGCCTCCCTCGGCGTCACCTTCGAGGAGCTCGACATCCGCCCGGCCGCCGAGCAGATGCTGCGCGACCTCGACCACCCCTTCAGCGACGGTGCGCCCGCCTACGACGTGACCTTCGAGAACGTCCAGGCCGGGCTGCGCTACGACTACCTCTTCCGCCTGGCCAACCACCGCCGCGGCATCGTCGTCGGCACCGGCGACCTCTCCGAGCTCGCGCTGGGCTGGTGCACCTACGGCGTCGGCGACCAGATGTCGCACTACAACGTCAACGCCGGGGTGCCCAAGACCCTCGTGCAGCACCTCATCCGGTGGGTCGCCGACAGCGAGCAGTTCGACGAGGAGACCAACGCCCTGCTGCGCGAGATCGTGCTCCAGGAGATCACCCCCGAGCTCGTGCCGACCACCGAGGGCGAGCGGCCGCAGGCCACCGAGGACACCGTGGGCCCCTACCCGCTCCAGGACTTCACCCTCCACCACGTGCTGCGCCTGGGCATGCGCCCCAGCCGGATCGCGTTCCTCGCGTGGCACGCCTGGCGCGACGCCGACGCCGGTCAGTGGCCCGCCGGGCACCCGGTCGAGCGGCGAGCGGCGTACGACCTGCCCGCCGTGCGGCACTGGCTGGAGGTCTTCGTGACCCGCTTCTTCGCCAGCCAGTTCAAGCGCTCCGCACTGCCCAACGGACCCAAGGTCAGCGCCGGCGGCACGATGTCGCCGCGCGGTGACTGGCGCATGCCCTCCGACGCCTCGGCCGCCGCGTGGCTGGCCGAGATCGAGGCGCACGTCCCCCGCTGAGCGGCCCGTCAGCAGCGCCGGGCGCCGGCGCCGCGACCTTAGCCCGGCCTTAGCGGATCCATGGTTCGCGGTTAGCGCTGGTCGCGACAGTCTCTTCCTCGTCAGCACGAGACGAGGAGACACAGACATGAAGAAGGCCCTGCTGGTCGTCGCGGCGGTCGTCGTGGTCGTGCTCGTCGGAGGCGGCGCCTGGGCGATGCTCGGCGGCGGCACCGACCTGCAGACCCGAGGCACCTGCGGCAACGCGACCTACGAGCTCAGCGCCGAGGACGACGACGACAACCTCGAGGTGAACTTCGAGCTCCAGTCGGCCAGCGCCGGCGAGGCCTGGGAGGTCGTCGTCGAGCAGGACGGCACCGCGCTGTTCTCCGGCGAGCGCACCACTGACGAGGACGCCGAGCTCGACGTCGACGTGCTCGGCGACGAGGAAGCCGACGCCGTCTTCAGCGTCGTCGCCACGCCCCAGGGCGGCGAGGCCTGCACCGTCGACCTCGACTGAGGCCACGGCTCTGCCGCCACCACGGCTCCACCCGCTCCACCAGCTCGAACCGCTCCACCCGGCTCGACCCGCTCCACGCGGCTCGAACCGCTCCACCCGCTGGACCCATCCACCCATCCCCGCACCACCCGTCCCAGGAGGACCCACCATGATCAAGCGCACCGCCGCCCTGCTCGCCACGACCGCCCTCGTCGCAGTCCCGGCCACCACCCTCGTGGCGGCTCCCGCCCACGCCGTCGAGCGCGGCGGGGTCTGCGGCGACGGCCGCTTCTCCCTCGACGTCGAGACCGACGACGGCCAGTACGAGATCCAGGGCGACCTCGACAACGTCAAGGCCGGCTCCCGGTGGAAGCTCGTGCTCAAGCAGGACGGCAAGGTCATCTTCAAGGACACCCGCCGCGCCGACAACGAGGGCGACATCGACGTCGAGCGCACCCGCCCCAACACCGCCGGCAAGGACACCTTCCGCTTCATCGCCACCCGCGTCGGCGGCAGCCCCACCTGCTCCACCAAGGTCACCCTCTGACCTGACGGCACCCCGCGCGTGGCAGCGCGCACGGCACCACACGACGGGGCCGCTCCTCCGGGAGCGGCCCCGTCGTCGTGCTGCCCGCGCCGCTCGTGCCCTCCGTGCGTCCCTAGGTCGGCGGACCGAGCTCGACCCGCACCCGACCGCCGCCGGCGGGGGAGCGCTCCAGGGCCAGCGAGCCGCCCGACTCCTCCGCGGTGCGCACGGCGATGGCCAGCCCCAGGCCCGTGGACCCCGCGCCCGAGGTGCCGCGGGCGGTGACGTCGACGCCGTCGGGGAAGCCGCTCCCGGCGTCGTCGACGAGGAGCAGGACCCCACCGCCGGGACGCGGCGCCAGCTCGACGCGCAGGTCGGCGCCGTCGGGGGTGTGGGAGAAGACGTTGTCGAGCAGCACGTCCACCAGCGCCTGCAGGTCCTCCTCGGCCGCTCGCACCCGCGCCGGCACGGCGCCACCGGGACCGAGGTCGGGGTGGACGACCAGTGCGAGGGCGCGGCCCTGGTCCTCGGCCAGCGCCTCCCAGAAGTCCGTGCGGTCGGTGACCACCGCGACCGCGTCGGCCTCGGGCACCAGGCCCTCGCGCTGCGAGCGGCGGGCCTCGCGCACCACGTGGTCGACCGTGGCGTCGAGCTCGTCGAGGTCGGCGCCGAGCCGCTCGCGGTCGCCGGGGTCGGCCAGGGAGTCGACACGCAGGCGCAGCGCCGTCATGGGCGTCCGCAGCCGGTGCGACACGTCGGCGACCGAGTCGCGCTCGCGGGCGAGCAGCACCTCGATGCGACCGACCAGCCGGTTCATCGCGCCCGCGAGCTCGCGCACCTCGAGCGGCCCGCTCGGGGTCACCGGGTCGGGCCGCCGGCGGTCGCCCAGCTGCCCGGCGTACGCCGCGAGCGCGCGGACGGGCTGCACGAAGCCGCGTCCGATCCGGTCGGCCAGGGCGAGCGCGGCCAGCAGCAGGACCAGCCCGAGGGCCACCAGCGCGAGGTAGATGCGCAGGATGCCCGACTCCAGGCCGGGGGCCTCCACGCGGACCCGGATGACCGGGGTGTTGCCGGGAGCGGCGGTGTTGCCGCTCAGCGAGACCGGCACCAGGAACTCCGCGCCGCCCGCGACGTCGTCGACGCGGGCCAGGCCGGTGTTGCGGGTGGCCACGACGCGCCGGGTGGCCGCCCCCGACTCGGGCACCGAGTAGCCCTCGGGGTGGTCGGCGTCGGGCGGGTAGAAGACGGTCGTGGTGGTGCCGGTGCCGCGGTTGACCAGGCCGAGGTAGACGCTCACGGCGCCCGGGTCCTGCCCCGCGACGACCGTCTCGGTGGCCTGCACCTCCAGCGCGGCGCGCGAGAGCCGGTCCTCGAGGGCGTAGCTGCGCAGCAGCAGTCCCATCGGCACGAGCATGGCGAGCAGCACCATCGACACCGCGGCGGCGACGGTGAGGGTCAGGCTCCGGCGCATCGGCTCAGACGTCGCCGGTGTCGGTGCCGGTGTCGGTGCCGGTCACGGCCCGGGGTGTGTCCTCGGGGGCGGCGAGGCGCACCCCGACCCCGCGCACGGTGTGGAGGTAGCGCGGCTGCGAGGCCGACTCGCCGAGCTTGCGGCGCAGCCAGGACAGGTGCACGTCGACGGTCTTGTCCGAGCCGCCCCAGGCCTGGTTCCACACGTCTGTGAGGAGCTCCTTCTTGGTGACCACCTCGCCCTCGCGCTCGGCGAGGTGGCGCAGCAGGTCGAACTCGCGCGGGCTCAGGTCGACCGGGGTGCCGTCGAGGGTGGTGCGACGGGCGGCGACGTCGATCTCCAGCCCACCCACCACCAGCGAGGTGCGCGGGGCGCGCGCGCCGGAGCCGACGCGTCGCATGACCGCGCGGATGCGGGCCTCGAGCTGGGCGGTCGTGTAGGGCTTGACGACGTAGTCGTCGGCACCGGCGTCGAGGCAGCTCACCAGCGTGGGGTCGTCGTCGCGGGCGCTGGCCACGATCACGGGCACGTCGCTGACCGAGCGCAGCATCGAGAGCACCTGCGTGCCGTCGACGTCGGGCAGCCCGAGGTCGAGGATCACCAGGTCGGGGCGGGTCTCCACGGCCATGCTGAGGCCCTGCATGCCGGTGGGCGCGGAGGAGACGGCGTAGCCGCGCTCGCCCAGCGAGCGCATCAGCAGCGGGCGGATGCGCGCGTCGTCCTCGATGATCAGCACCTGCGCCACACCGCCGAACCTAGGCCATCGGGCCCCGGGCGGCGCTCACCCCGCCGGACCGTGGTCGCGGCGCGCCTTAGCCTGGCCTTAACCCTCGCTTGGGGTGCCGCTGGGGACAGGCGGCGCCCGGATCCGCGACCATGGGTGCGTGGACACAGGGGCGCGCACGGGCGACTGGCGCCGGGTGGTGGGCTACGCACTCGCCTGGGGCCTGGCCGCCGCGCTGGCGGTGACCATCGGCGTGCTCGCGGTGACCTCGCTGGGCGACAGCATCCGCGGCCGCGGCCCCCTGGGCAGCAACGAGCTGATCCGCAACGCCGAGCAGGACGACGACGCCCCCTACGACCCGCAGGGCGAGAGCATCCGCACGGTCGTGCGTGACGAGTTCGGCGGCTTCGTCGTGGAGTGCCAGGGGTTCACCGCCATCGGCGTCGAGCCCCGCCCGGCCCGGGGGTGGACGACGGTGAGCTACGAGACCGGTCCCGACGACGACGTCGACGCGATCTTCACCAGCGGCGCCCGCTCGATCGAGGTCGAGGTCTTCTGCAACGCCGGCGTGCCGACGGTGGCCGAGATCGAGCGCAAGACCCTCCCGTCGCAGGCCGACGCGGGCTAGGCACCGCCTGCCGAGCCCCACCTGCTCGGAGCCCCGCGGCGGCACTAGGCTGCGCCGCATGGGCAAGCAAGAGGACTTCGTACTCCGGGCGCTCGAGGAGCGCGACGTCCGCTTCGTGCGGCTGTGGTTCACCGACGTGCTGGGCTCGCTGAAGTCCGTGGCGGTCGCGCCGGCCGAGCTCGAGGGCGCCTTCAGCGAGGGCATCGGGTTCGACGGCTCGGCCATCGAGGGCTTCGCGCGCGTCTACGAGGCCGACATGCTGGCCAAGCCCGACCCGTCGACCTTCCAGATCCTGCCGTGGCGCAGCGGCGACGGGCCGGCCACGGCGCGGATGTTCTGCGACATCCTCATGCCCGACGACTCCCCGTCCTACGCCGACCCGCGCTTCGTGCTCAAGCGGACCCTGTCGAAGGCGGCCGAGAAGGGGTTCACCTTCTACACCCACCCCGAGATCGAGTTCTACCTCTTCAAGGACATGCCCGGCCGCGGCGAGGAGCCGGTGCCGGTGGACCGCAGCGGCTACTTCGACCACACCGCGCAGTCCGAGGGCGCCGACTTCCGCCGCGAGGCGATCACGATGCTGGAGTCGATGGGCATCTCGGTGGAGTTCAGCCACCACGAGGCCGGCCCCGGCCAGCAGGAGATCGACCTGCGCTACGCCGACGCGCTCTCCACCGCCGACAACATCATGACCTTCCGCACCGTGATCCGGGAGGTGGCGCTGAGCCAGGGCATCTGGGCCAGCTTCATGCCCAAGCCCTACACGACCCACCCCGGCTCGGGCATGCACACCCACGTCTCGCTCTTCGAGGGCGACGAGAACGCCTTCTACGAGGCCGGCTCGCAGTACTCCCTCTCGCGCACCGGACGTCAGTTCATCGCCGGCATCCTGCGCCACGCCCCCGAGATCTCCGTGATCACCAACCAGTGGGTCAACTCCTACAAGCGGATGATGTTCGGCGGCGAGGCCCCCTCCTACATCTGCTGGGGCCACAACAACCGCTCGGCGATGATCCGGGTGCCGATGTACAAGCCCAACAAGGGCCAGTCGACCCGCATCGAGCTGCGCACCATCGACGCCGCCTGCAACCCCTACCTCGCCTACGCCGTGGTGCTGGCCGCGGGCATGAAGGGCATCGAGCACGACTACGAGCTGCCCCGCGAGGCCGAGGACGACGTCTGGTCGCTCACCGAGCGCGAGCGCACCAGCCTGGGGATCGCGCCGCTGCCGAAGAACCTCAACGACGCGATCTCGATCGCCGAGGACTCCGAGCTGCTGGCCGACACCCTCGGCGAGAGCGTCTTCGACTTCTTCCTGCGCAACAAGCGCGCCGAGTGGGACGAGTACCGCGGCCAGGTCTCGGCCTTCGAGCGCGACCGGATGCTGCCGGTCATCTGAGCCCGACCCGACCGCCGGCTCCACCCGCACCACCCGACCGACGGAGAGGACTCCCGATGTCCCGCGCGACCGACCCCGCTCCTGGCACCGCTCCTGACACCGCTCCTGACACCGCTCCTGACACCGCGCCCGCCGGCGCGCGCCGGCGGCCCCGGGTGCTCGTGGTGCAGCACCAGGAGGACTGCCCGCCGGCCCTGGTCGGTCGCTGGCTGGAGGAGGCCGGCGTCGAGCTCGACGTGCGCCACCCCTACCGCGGCGACGCGCTGCCCGCCGACCTCGCCGCGCACGACGCGCTGCTGGTGCTCGGGGGGTCGATGGGGGCCGACGACGACGCCGACCACCCGTGGCTGGCCCCCACCAAGCAGCTGGTCCGTACGGCGACCCGCGCCGAGACGCCCGTGCTCGGGGTGTGCCTGGGCCACCAGCTGGTGGGCCGGGCGCTCGGCGGCCGCGTGGACCGCAACCCCCGCGGCCAGCAGGTCGGCCTGCTGGAGACCGGCTGGACCGCCGCCGCGGCCGACGACGCCCTGGTCGGCCCGGTCGCCCCCGGCGCCCGCCGCGGGGTGCACTGGAACGACGACCTCGTGGTCGAGCTGCCGCCCGGCGCGGTCGTGCTCGCCGAGACGCCGGCGGGGGAGGCGCAGGTCGTGCGCCACGCCCCCGGGGCGTGGGGGGTGCAGCTGCACCCCGAGGTCGACGCCGCGGTGGTGCGCGCGTGGGCCGTCGGCGACGCCGAGCGCCACGCCGCCCGCGGGGTCGACCAGGCCGCGGTGATCGCCGAGGTCGACGCCGCGCGGGCCGAGCTCGACGCGGCCTGGCGCCCGCTCGCGCAGGCCTTCGCCGACGTCGCGGCGGGCGACCTCGAGGCGGCGCGACAGCGGTGAGCGGCCCGCCGGCGGCACCCGCCCCGCAGAACCTCTCCCGGCTGGGCTTCCTCGACCCGCAGGCCGCCCGCGAGGGGCTCACCGCGCTGGGGGAGGCCGCCGAGCCGCTGCTGGCCATCGTGGCCGGCACGGCCGACCCCGACCAGGCCCTCGCCGGGCTGGTGCGCCTCGTCGAGGGCCTCGACGACCCTGCCGCGATGCTGCGCGAGATCGCCGACGACGAGGGCACCGCGATGCGCCTGCTCAGCGTGCTCGGCGCCAGCACCGCCCTGGCCGAGCACCTCGCGCGCCACCCGGAGCACTGGACCGAGCTGACCGACCCCGCGATCGGGTGCACGCGTCCCGCGGCGTACGCCCTGCGCGAGGACATGCTGCGCGTGGTGGGCGCCGACCCCGCTGACCCCACGCCGACCGCCACGGTGGTCGACCCGGTGGCCGTCGACGCGCTGCGCGTGGAGTACCGCCGGGTGCTGCTGCGCCTGGCCGCGCGCGACCTCTCCCACCACCTCGGCGTCGACGACGTCGCCGCCGAGCTCTCCGACCTCGCCGCCGCCACCCTGGAGGCCGCGCTCGCCATCGCCCGCCAGCGCGTGGGGGAGGGCGCGGGCCTGGCCCGCCTGGCGGTCATCGCGATGGGCAAGTGCGGGGGCCACGAGCTCAACTACGTCTCCGACGTCGACGTGGTCTTCGTCTACGAGGCCGTCGAGGGCGCCTCCGACAACGCCGCCAACCGCGCCGCGACCCAGCTGGCCGCCCACCTGATGCGCATCTGCTCCGACCCGACCGGCGAGGGCGAGATCTGGCCCGTCGACGCCAACCTGCGCCCCGAGGGCAAGTCGGGCCCGCTGGTGCGCACCCTGGCCAGCCACGAGGGCTACTACCAGCGCTGGGCCAAGACGTGGGAGTTCCAGGCGCTGCTCAAGGCCCGCCCGGTGGCCGGCGACCGCGCGCTCGGGCGCGCCTACGTCGACACCATGGGCCCGCTGGTGTGGACCGCGGTCGAGCGGGAGGGCTTCGTGGAGGAGACCCAGGCGATGCGCCGCCGCGTCGTGGACCACATCCCCAGCCGCGAGGCCGAGCGCCAGCTCAAGCTCGGCTCGGGGGGCCTGCGCGACGTGGAGTTCGCGGTGCAGCTGCTCCAGATGGTGCACGGTCGTGCCGACCCCTCGATCCGACCGCCCACGACCCTGAGCGCGCTGGCACGTCTGACCCGCGGCGGCTACATCGGCCGCGAGGACGGCGAGGCCCTGCACGAGGCCTACGCCTTCCTGCGCACGCTGGAGCACCGGATGCAGCTGCACCAGCTGCGCCGGCTGCACGTCGTGCCGGCCGACGAGGCCTCGATGCGCCGGCTCGGGCGCAGCATGGGCTACCTGCGCGACTCCGCCACCGCCCTCGACAAGGAGTGGCAGCACCACCGCCGTGAGGTGCGCCGGCTGCACCAGAAGCTGTTCTACCGCCCGCTGCTCGGCGCCGTGGCCCTGCTGCCGGGCGAGGAGGCCCGGCTCTCGCCCGAGGCCGCCCGCGCCCGCCTCGCCGCCCTGGGCTACCTCGACCCCGAGGCCGCGCTGCGCCACCTCGAGGCGCTCACGGGCGGGGTCTCGCGCGCCGCCAACATCCAGCGCACGCTGCTCCCGGTGATGCTGCAGTGGTTCGCCGAGGGCCCCGACCCCGACGCCGGGCTCTTCGGCTTCCGTCGCATCAGCGAGAGCCTGGGCGGGTCGCCTTGGTACCTCCAGACCCTGCGCGACGAAGGCCAGGTCGCCGAGCGGCTCGCCCACGTGCTCGCCACGTCGCGCTACGCCACCGCCCTGCTCGAGCGCGAGCCGCAGGGGGTGCGGATGCTGGGGGAGTCGCTGGCCCCCCTGGCCGCCGAGGCGCTGAGCGAGGAGATGCTCTCCGGAGCCGCGCGCCGCGAGGACCCCGACAAGGCCGTGCGGGCCGTGCGGGCCATCCGGCGCCGCGAGCTCTTCCGCATCGCCGCCGGCGACCTGCTCGGCCTCACCGACGTCACCGAGGTCGGGGCCGGGCTCTCCCGCCTCACCGACGCCACCCTGGAGGCCACGCTGGCGGTCGCCGGCGCCGCCGTACGCCGCCAGCGCGGGCTCGACGCGGCGCCCACCCGGGTGGCGATCGTGGCGATGGGGCGCTACGGCGGCTTCGAGCTGTCCTACGGCAGCGACGCCGACGTGATGTTCGTCCACGAGCCCGAGCCCGGCGCCGACCCCCACGTCGCCGCGACCTACGCCCAGGCCGTGGCCAACGAGGTGCGCCGGCTGCTGGCGGCCCCCGGTCACGACCCCGCCCTGGTCGTCGACGCCGACCTGCGCCCCGAGGGCAAGCAGGGCCCGCTGGTGCGGACCCTCGACTCCTACGCCGCCTACTACGCCAAGTGGTCGGCGGTGTGGGAGTTCCAGGCGCTGCTGCGCGCCGACGCGGTGGTCGGCGACGAGGGCGTGCGCCGGCGCTTCGAGGAGCTCGTCGACCCGCTGCGCTACCCCGCGGACGGTCTCTCCGAGGACGACGTGGTCGAGGTGCGACGGATCAAGGCCCGCGTCGACCAGGAGCGCCTGCCCCGCGGCGCCGACCCCGCCACCCACCTCAAGCTCGGTCGCGGCGGGCTGGCCGACATCGAGTGGACCGTCCAGCTGCTGCAGATGCGCTGGGCCGGCACCGTGCCCGGGCTGCGCACCTCGCGCACGCTGCCCGCGCTCGCCGCGGCGCGCGACGCCGGGCTGGTCTCCGAGGACGACGCCGAGGCGCTCACCGAGGGCTGGCGCCGGGTCAGCCGGATCCGCAACGCCATCACCCTGGTGCGTGGCGGCCCCAGCGACCAGCTGCCGCGCGACCCCCGCGAGCGCGCCGCCGTGGCGAGCATCCTGGGCTACCCGCCGAGCGGCTCGGAGGAGATGCTCAACGACCACCTGCGCCAGACCCGGATCTCGCGCTCGGTGGTGGACCGCGTCTTCTGGGAGTGAGCCGCCCGGTCGGTCCGCGGCGGCGCTCCCGCCGGCCCACCGACGGGTGAGGACGCGCGGCGGGGCGCGTGGCTAGCGTCGAGACCATGACCAGCACCCCTGACCAGGCCACCCGACTCCTCCAGCTGCACCGCGACCCCGCGCTGCTCACGGTCGTCAACGTGTGGGACGCCATCAGCGCCCGCGTCGTCGCCGACACCCCCGGCACACAGGCGCTCGCCACCGCGAGCCACTCGATCGCGGCCTCGTGGGGCTACGAGGACGGCGAGAACATCCCGCTCGACCTCATGCTGGAGGCGGTCGGGCGCATCGTCGCCACCACCGACCTGCCCGTCACCGCCGACCTCGAGGGAGGGTACGGCGACGCCGCCGCCACCGTCCGCCGCGCGATCGGCGTGGGCGTGGTGGGCGCCAACCTCGAGGACCAGCTGCGTCCCCTCGACGAGGCGGCCGCGCAGGTCGCCGCCGTGATGGAGGCCGCCCGCGCCGAGGGCGTGCCCGACTTCGTGCTCAACGCCCGCACCGACGCCTTCGTGCTCGGCGGCGACCGCGACCCCGAGGAGGTCCTGCGCGACGCCGTCGAGCGCGGCCGGGCCTACCTCGACGCCGGCGCCCCGCTGGTCTTCGTGCCCGGCCCGCTCACCGAGGAGCAGGTGACGACCCTGGTCGAGGCCTTCGGCCCGCAGCGCCTCACCACCATCGGCCTGCCCGGCACCCCCTCCCTGGCGCGCCTGGAGGAGCTCGGCGTCGCGCGCGTCTCCTACGGCCCGATGTCGCAGCGGGTCGCCCTCACCGCGCTCCAGGAGCTGGTCGAGGAGGTCCACCGCGGCGGCGGCGTGCCGTCGTCGATGCGCCCGCTGAACTGACCGTCCGGCGCGGCGCCCCCGGGTCGCCTCAGCCCGGCGCGGGCAGGGTGTCGGCGGAGCCGACGCGCCACACGGCGAGGCCGTGCAGGCCCAGCTCGGCGGCCAGGGCGCGACGCACGGCGTAGGACCGGGCGTCGGACCACCAGAGCCGGGTGCCGTCGGAGAGCCGCGCGGTCCACTCGCCCTCCGCGGCCCGCCAGCGCGCCGTGGCGCCGTCGGCCTCGACCAGCTGGCGCGCCCGTCGCACCAGCACGGTGTGGCCGGTGCCGCGCCGCGGCCAGGTGTAGCCGTAGCCGGCGACACCCAGGTCGAGCATCGCGGCGGGCACCTGCTCGAGTGCCGCGGTCACGCTGCGGCGCTGCCAGTCCAGTCCGCCGACCGGCCCCGGCCCCGACCAGGTGGGTCCGTGCTGGTCGTAGGTCATCAGCTGCACGAGGTCGACGACGTCGGCAACCTCCCCGAGGCGGTAGCCGCCCTCGAGGTAGCCCTCCCGCGACGTGCGCGCGGAGACGTCGACCGACAGCGCCGCGGCCTGCGGCAGGCGGGCGCGCAGCGCCTCCAGCAGCGAGACGAGCCCCCGGCCGTGGCGACGGCGCATCGACTCGAGGTCGACGTTGACACCGTCCCAGCCCTGGGCGGCCACGACGCGCGCGACGACCCGCGCCACGTGGCGCACGTGCGCCGGCTCGAGGAGCAGCCGGCCCACGGCGCGGGTGTCGAAGCCGCCGAGGCGGTTGCTGTAGTTGCTGAGCACCAGCTCCGCGCGCAGGCCCTCCGCGTGGGCGGTGCGCAGGAGCCGGGTCATGTCCGCGGTCGGACGCCCCACCCCGTCGCCGTCGGCGTGGAGGCCGACACCGGCCACGGTGAGGGTGTCCAGGCCCGCGGCGTTGCGCGCGACGAGACGGTCCGAGGCGCTGCCCACGGCGTACCCCGTGACCACCAGGCCGGGGTCGTCCGCGGTGGGGGCCGCGGGCCCGGCCGCGGAGGTCGGCGCCGTGAGGGTCAGCGGGAGCAGGAACGCGAGGAGCACGGTCAGGACGGGTGTGGCGCGGGGGAGTGGTCGGTGCACCGCCCCAGGCTCCCACGAGCCGGTCCCCGCGCGGTCTAGGTTGGCGGGGTGAGCGAGGACGCGAAGCGGTTCGGGTGCGTGGTGCTGGTCGACCGGCGGGGGTGGCTGCTGCTCCAGGAGCGCGACGAGCACCCGCGCATCGACCCCGAGAAGTGGGGCCTGTGCGGGGGGCACCTCGAGCCCGGTGAGGGCTGGGCCGAGGGCGCGGGGCGCGCGAGCTGGCCGAGGAGACCGGCATCGTGGTGGCGCACGAGGAGCTGCGCCTGCTGCGGGAGCTGCAGGTGCACCACGCGGCCTACGGCACCACCGACCCCGTCGCGGTCTTCGTGGCCGCCACCGACCTCACCGACGACGACGTCGTGCTGGGGGAGGGGCGCCGGATCGTGTTCGTCGAGCCCGAGCAGGCCCGGCGCCTCGACCTCGGGGGGAGCGCGAGCATCGCGGTGCCCGAGCTGCTCGACTCCGCGCTCTACCGCGAGCTCGGCGCGGGGGTGTGGTCGTGAGCGCCGCCCGCGGCGGGGGCGCCGGCGCCCCCGTGCCCCGGGTCCACGCCGTGCCCGGGCCGGGAGCCGAGGACGTCGTGGTGGCGACCGGCGGCCGGCACGAGGGCTCGGTCTACACCGGCACCGCCGACGGTGCCCTGTGGCGGGTGTCCCACGACGGCTCGCACCTCGAGCGCGTGGCCCGCACCGGCGGACGGCCCCTCGGCCTCGAGGTCGACCCCGAGGGCCGGCTGCTGGTCTGCGACGCCCACCGCGGCCTGCTGCGGGTCGACCCCGCCACCGGCACCGTCGAGCCGCTGCTGGCCGAGGTCGGCGGACGGCGCATGGTCTTCTGCAACAACGCCGCGATCGGTGACGACGGCACCGTCTGGCTCAGCGACTCCTCCACCCGCTTCGGCATCGAGCGGTGGAAGGACGACCTGGTGCAGGACACCCGCACGGGGCGGCTGCTGCGCCTCGACCCCGACGGCTCGGTCACCGTGGCCCTCGACGGGCTGGCCTTCGCCAACGGCGTGGCGCTCGCCGCCGACGGGTCCTACGTCGCGGTCGCCGAGACCGCCGCGCGCACCGTGGTGCGGCTGTGGCTCACGGGCCCGCGCGCCGGCAGCCGCGACCACCTGGCCACCGACCTGCCGGGCTACCCCGACAACATCGCCCGCGGCAGCGACGGGCTGGTCTGGGTCACGATCGCCAGCCCCACCGACCCCGTCGTCACCCGGCTCCAGCAGGGCCCCGCCTGGCTGCAGCGTGCCGCCACCCGGCTGCCCGCCCCGCTCCAGCCCAAGCCGGCCCGCACGCTGCGGGTGCAGGCCTACGACGACGCGGGCCGGCTCGTGCACGACGTCGACGGCGACGCGGGCGGCTACCACATGGTGACCGGCGTGCGGGAGCACGAGGGCCGGGTGTGGCTGGGGAGCCTGCACGAGTCGGCGATCGCGGTGGTCGACCTGTGAGGTCGTAAACTCGGGCCCATGGGACTCCTCGAGCAGATCACCGGACCCCGCGACCTGCGCGACCTGGCCGACGACGAGCTCGACGCCCTGGCCTCCGAGATCCGTGACGTGCTCGTCGCGACGTGTGCGCGCACCGGGGGCCACCTCGGCCCCAACCTCGGCGTGGTGGAGCTGACCCTGGCCGTGCACCGGGTCTTCGACAGCCCCCACGACCGCGTCGTGCTCGACACCGGCCACCAGTCCTACGTGCACAAGCTGCTCACCGGTCGCGCCGGGGACTTCGACGGCCTGCGCCAGGAGGGTCGCCTCTCGGGCTACCCCAGCCAGGCCGAGTCGCCCCACGACATCGTCGAGAACTCCCACGCCTCCACCGCGCTGTCCTACGCCGACGGGCTGGCCAAGGCCTACGCCATCCGGGGCGAGGACCGCCACGTCGTCGCGGTCATCGGCGACGGCGCGCTCACCGGCGGCATGGCCTGGGAGGCGCTCAACAACATCGCCGTCGCCCAGGACAGCCGGCTGGTCATCGTGGTCAACGACAACGGCCGCTCCTACACCCCCACGATCGGCGGCCTGGCCACCGCGCTGACGTCGCTGCGCACCAACCCGCGCTACGAGCAGCTGCTCGACCAGGTCAAGAAGCGGCTCAACTCCGTGCCGGCGGTCGGCGGCGCGGCCTACGACGCCCTCCACGCGGTGAAGAAGGGCCTCAAGGACGCCCTCGCGCCCCAGGGCCTCTTCGAGGACCTCGGCCTGAAGTACGTCGGCCCCGTCGACGGCCACGACCGCGCGGCCATGGAGCACGCACTGGCCCAGGCCAAGCGCTTCGGCGGCCCGGTCATCGTGCACGCGCTCACCCGCAAGGGCTTCGGCTACGACGCCGCGGAGCGCCACGAGGCCGACCAGTTCCACTCCCCGGGGCCCTTCGACGTCGACACCGGCGAGGAGAACCCCAAGGGCCGCATCTGGACCGACGTCTTCGCCGACGAGATCGTCCACATCGGCCAGCGCCGCAAGGACGTCGTCGGCATCACCGCGGCGATGATGCACCCCGTGGGCCTCCACCACTTCCAGGCCCGCTTCCCCGAGCGCACCTTCGACGTCGGCATCGCCGAGCAGCACGCCGCCACCTCGGCCGCCGGCCTGGCGATGGGCGGGCTGCACCCGGTCTTCGCCGTCTACGCCACCTTCCTCAACCGCGCCTTCGACCAGGTGCTGATGGACGTCGCGCTGCACTGCTGCGGCGTCACCTTCGTGCTCGACCGCTCCGGGGTCACCGGCGACGACGGCGCCAGCCACAACGGCATGTGGGACATGTCGATGCTCCAGCTGGTGCCGGGGCTGCGGCTGGCCGCGCCCCGTGACGCGACCCGGCTGCGCGAGCTGCTCAACGAGGCCGTGGAGGTCGACGACGCCCCCACGGTGGTGCGCTTCCCCAAGGGTCCGCCGCCCGAGGACGTCGAGGCCGTCGACCGGGCGGGGGGCGCCGACGTGCTCGTGCGCTCCGGTGCCCGCGACGTGCTCATCGTCGGCGTGGGCTCGATGGCGACGACCGCGGTGCAGGTGGCCGAGCGGCTCACCGCCCAGGGCATCGGCGTCACCGTCGTCGACCCCCGCTGGGTCAAGCCCGTCGACCCCGCGATCGTCGACCTGGCCCGCGAGCACCGCCTCGTGGTCAGCATCGAGGACAACGGCGTGGTGGGCGGCTGCGGCGCCGTGCTGCTGCAGACCCTCAACGAGGCCGGTGTGACCACCCCCGTGCAGCTGCACGGCGTGCCCCAGGAGTTCCTCGACCACGCCAAGCGCGGCGTGATCCTCGAGCGCATCGGCCTGACCCCGCAGACCCTGGCGCTGGGGATCGTGGAGCGGATCTCCGCCCTCGACGGCCCCGCGTCCGCTGCGGAGCCCGTCGAGCCCGTCGAGCCCGTCGAGCGCAGCGCCGAGGGCTCGCGGTAGCGGTGGCGAGCAGCGGTCCGACCCTCCCCGGGGGGTAGGGACGGCCCGCTGTCGGCGGTGGTGGTCGCGGATCCACCGCGCGACCCGCCCGGGGGACGCTCGCGACGAGCGCGGGTGGTGCTCTACGGTCTCCGGGTGAGTCGCACACGCACCGGTCTCCTGCGCACCAAGTCGATCGAGCAGTCGCTGGCCTCGGGGGACGACCCCGAGTTCGCGCTGAAGAAGAACCTCACCGCCCTCGACCTCACGGTCTTCGGCGTCGGCGTCGTCATCGGCGCCGGGATCTTCACCCTCACCGGCCGGGTCGCCGCCGACTACGCCGGGCCCGGGGTGGTGTTCTCCTTCGGCATCGCCGCGATCTGCTGCGCGCTGGCCGCGCTCTGCTACGCGGAGTTCGCCTCGACGCTGCCGATGTCGGGCTCGGCCTACACGTTCTCCTACGCCACGCTCGGCGAGCTGGTGGCGTGGATCATCGGCTGGGACCTGCTCCTCGAGCTGATGCTCGGAGCGAGCGTGGTGGCCCAGGGGTGGAGCACCTACTTCGTCACGCTGCTCGACCAGCTGGGCGTCACCTGGCCCGCCTCGCTCGGCCCCGACGCCACGTTCAACCTCGCCGCCTTCCTGCTGGTGGCCGTGCTCGGCGCCCTCATCGCCTTCGGCATCAAGGAGAGCCTGCGCGTCAACCTGGTGCTCGTCGCGGTCAAGCTCTTCGTGGTGCTCTTCGTCATCGTGGCCGGCCTGTTCTACATCGACGGCAGCAACTACACCCCCTTCGTGCCCGACGCCGCCGGCACGGCCGAGACCGGTGGCACCTGGCTGACCGCCCCGCTCGTGCAGCTGCTCTTCGGCATCGAGCCGCAGGTCTACGGCGTCCTGGGCGTGGTGTCGGCGGCCTCGGTCGTCTTCTTCGCCTACATCGGCTTCGACGTCGTCGCCACCACCGCCGAGGAGGCCCGCAACCCGCAGCGCGACCTGCCGCGCGGCATCCTGGGCTCGCTGGCGATCTGCACGGTGCTCTACATCGCCGTCGCCCTGGTCATCGTGGGCATGGTCAACTACCGCGACATCGACCCCGAGGCCGCGCTCGCCCGGGCCTTCATCGACCGCGGCCAGGACGGCATCGGCACGCTGATCTCGGCCGGCGCCGTGGCCGGTCTCACCACCGTGGTCATGACGCTGATGATCGGGGCCGTGCGCGTCTTCTTCGCGATGGCCCGCGACGGCCTGCTGCCGGTCAAGCTCGCCCGTGTCGACCGCCGCACCGGCACGCCGCTCACCATCACCATCGGCATCGTCGTCGTGGTGGCCCTGGTGGCCTCCCTCACGCCGATCGGCAAGCTGGAGGAGATGGTCAACATCGGCACGCTGACCGCCTTCCTCCTGGTCTCGCTGGCCGTGCCGGTGCTGCGGCGCAGCCGCCCCGACCTCGAGCGCTCCTTCCGGGTGCCGCTCTCGCCGGTGCTGCCGGTGCTCTCGGCGCTGATCTGCTTCTACCTGATGCTCAACCTGAGCGCGGAGACCTGGCTGCGCTTCCTGGTGTGGATGGCGCTCGGCTTCGCCCTCTACTTCGTCTACGGCCGCAGCCACGCCAAGCTCGGCCGCGCCGAGGCCGGCGCCGCGGCGCGCGACTGACCGCAGCCAGGGGAGGACCTCCGACCCTGGCCCGGGTCCGGCTCGGCGGGTAGGACGTCCACCGGGGCGCCCGGACGTCCCGGGACGGAGGACCAGCCGTGGCCGGCACACCGCCACCGTGGGACGACGCGGCCGCGTGGGTCACCGACGGTGGGCTCGAGACGGACCTGATCTTCCACCACGGCGTCGACCTGCCCGCCTTCGCCGCCTTCCCGCTGGTCGACGACGAACGCGGACGCGATCTCCTCGAGCACTACTACCTCGGGTACGCCGACGTGGCCCGCCGGGTCGGGGCGGGGCTGCTGCTCGAGACCCCGACGTGGCGCGCCGGCGCGGAGTGGGCCGCGTCGCTCGGCCACGACGTGCACGCCGCGGCGGGCCTCAACCACCGGGCCGTGGACCTGGTGCACGCCCTGCGTGGGCGACTGACCGACCTGCTCGCCGTGCGGGTCATCGGCACGATCGGGCCGCTGGGCGACGGCTACGTCGCCGGCGAGCGACTCGATCCCGACGACGCGGCCAGCCGTCACCTGCCGCAGGTGGCCGCCCTGGCGGGGGCCGGCGTCGACGCGGTGACGGCGTACACCATGACCGGGGCCGCCGAGGCGGTCGGCGTCGTGCGCGCGGCGCGCTCGGTCGGCGTGCCGGTGGCGGTGTCCTTCACCGTCGAGACCGACGGCACCCTGCCCGACGGCACCGCCCTGGCCGACGCGGTCCGCCGCCTGGAGCGCGAGGCGCCCGCCGACGGCTACCTCGTCAACTGCGCCCACCCCGACCACGTGGCGCGGGCCCTCGACGGCGGCGACGACAGCGGGGACGGCGACGACAGCGGCTGGCGCTCCCGCATCCTCGGCCTCCGCCCGAACGCCTCGACGCTGAGCCACGCCGAGCTCGACGCCGCCGAGACCCTCGACGAGGGAGACCTCGACCTGCTCGTGGACCGCACCGAGCACCTCCGGCAGCGGCTCCCGGCGCTGCGGGTGCTCGGCGGCTGCTGCGGCACCGACGTCTCCCACGTCGCCGCGCTGTGGGCCGGCCCTCCGGGTCGCGCCCTGCTGGGGGCGCGCTGAGCCGGGCCGCCGGCCGAGCCGGCTGTGGGTGGCGTCACCTGCTGGCGGTCCGCCGCACGGGCTGTCGCGACGAGCGGTCGGCGGGGGGAATACCGTGGTCCGCTACGGTGCTCGGGCCACCGACACCCGGCCCGCCTGCCCGGCGGGCCTCCGCCTCTGCGCCCGTCGCAGACCGTGCCGAGAGGACGCCGTGCCTGCCGAACCCCGCCTGGTGCACATCGTCGACGACGTGCCCGAGCTCGACGGCTCGCCCGAGCACCTGACCATGGTGCTGGTGCTCGACGGCTTCCTCGACGCCGGCAACGCCGCCGCCCGCGCCGCACGCCACCTCGTGGACCTCGAGGAGGACAGCCTCCTCGGCCCCCCGGCCGTGCCCTCGTCGAGCCGGGTGGTCGCGACCTTCGACGTCGACCAGCTGCACGACTACCGCGCCCGCCGCCCCGCGATCTCCTTCGTGCGCGACCACTACGCCTCCTACGACGCCCCGCGCCTCGTGGTGCGGCTGCTGCGCGACAGCGGCGGGACGCCGTACCTGCTGCTCCAGGGACCCGAGCCCGACAACCGGTGGGAGGCCTTCGCCCGTGCCGTGCGCGAGGTCGTCGAGCGCTTCGGGGTGACCCGGGTGGTCTCGATGGGCTCGGTGCCGATGGCCGTGCCCCACACCCGACCCGTGGCGCTGACCCACCACGCCAACGACCCCGAGCTGCTCCTCGGAGCCACGAGCCCGTGGCGCGGAGAGCTGCGTGTGCCCAGCAGCGCCCAGGCGCTGCTCGAGGTCAGGCTGGGGGAGTGGGGCCACCCCGCGCAGGGCTTCGTGGCCCACATCCCGCACTACCTCGCCCAGCTCGACTACCCCCGTGCCTCGGCGGCCCTGCTCGAGCAGGTCGAGCTGGCCGGGCGCCTCACCCTCGACCTGTCGGTGCTGCAGGCGGAGGCCGAGCAGCGCGAGGAGGAGATCACCGCCTACCTCGCCGACAACGCGGAGGTCGACGACGTCGTGCAGGCCCTGGAGCGGCAGTACGACGCCTTCGAGCGCGCCGAGGAGTCGGGCGGCAACCTGCTGGCCCCCGACGAGCCGCTGCCGACGGGTGAGGAGATTGGACAGCAGTTCGAGCAGTTCCTGGCCGGTCTGGAGGAGCCCGACGACCAGGGCCCCGACGTGGCGGGGCCCGACACCACCGGGCGGGACTGAGCGTGCCGCGCGACGCCCGGGAGCTGGTGGCGCTCCTCGACCTCGAGACCATCGACGACAACCTCTTCCGCGGCGCGGTCCAGCAGTCGAGGCTGCCGCGGGTCTTCGGGGGCCAGGTCGCCGCGCAGGCCCTCGTGGCCGCCCAGCGCACCGTCGACCCGGCCTACGCGGTGCACTCGCTGCACTCCTACTTCCTGCAGCCCGGCGACACCACGACGCCGATCATCTACGACGCCGAGCCGCTGCGCGACGGTCGCTCCTTCGCCACCCGCCGCGTGCTGGCGCGCCAGCACGGCCGGCCGATCTTCGCGCTGACCGCCGACTTCCACCGCCCCGAGCCCGGCCGCGAGCACCAGTCCCGGATGCCCGACGCGCCGGCGCCGCAGGAGTGCCTCGACCCCACCACGATGCTGCGCGAGGGCGACCGCTCCTGGGAGGAGTTCGAGGTGGCCGACCTGCGCTACGTCGGCAGCTCCCACGACCTGCTGCCGCCCGACCCCGAGCACCCGGGCCGCCAGCGGCTGTGGCTGCGGGTGCGCGAGCAGCTGCCGGAGGACCCCTTCCTGCACGTCGCGGCCTTCACCTACCTCTCCGACATGAGCCTGATGGGCGCCGCGCTCAGCCCCCACGGCCTGCGGCTGGGGTCGCGCGGCACGCTGGTGGCCTCCCTCGACCACGCCGTGTGGTTCCACCGGCCCTTCCGCGCCGACCAGTGGTGGCTCTACGACCAGGTCTCGCCGGCCGCCCAGGGCGGACGGGGACTGGTCAACGCCCAGGTGTTCACCCCCGACGGCACCCTCGTGGCGTCGGTGGCCCAGGAGGCGCTGCTGCGCCCGGTGGAGAAGGAGACGACATGACCAGCGGGCTCGTCCCCGACCCGGAGGCCGCGGTCGCCCACCTGCTGGGCCTGCTCGACCTGGAGCGGCTCGACGACGACCTCTACCGCGGCGCCACCGTCGACTACGGCCGCCCGCGGGTCTTCGGCGGCCAGGTCGCCGCGCAGGCGCTCATCGCGGGCATCCACACCGTGCCCGAGGGCTTCGAGGTGCACTCGCTGCACTCCTACTTCCTGCTGCCGGGCGACCCGCACGTGCCGATCGTCTTCGACGTCGAGCGCATCCGCGACGGCCGCTCCTTCCTGACCCGCCGCGTGGCCGCCCGCCAGCACGGGCGCCCCATCTACTACCTCACCGCCAACTTCCACCGCGCCGAGGAGGGCTTCGACCACCAGGACGCGATGCCGGAGGTCCCCGCGCCCGAGCAGGGTGTCGACCTGCTCTCGCAGATGGCCTCGCGCGGCGACGGCGAGGGACCCAAGCTGGCCCGCGAGTGGGGTGCGGTCGAGGCCCGCTCGATCGGCACCTCCGGCCACGGACTGGCCGACGACCCGCTGCACCCCGCTCGCGCCCAGCTGTGGTTCCGGATGGCGGCGGCGCTGCCCGACGACCCGCACCTCCACCTGGCCGCCTTCACCTGGGCCAGCGACATGAGCCTGCTGGGCGCCACGCTGGCCGCCCACGACCGTCCGGCCGGGGTGCAGATGGCCTCGCTCGACCACACGGTGTGGTTCCACCGGCCCTTCCGGGCCGACGAGTGGTGGCTCTACGACCAGTGGTCGCCGTCGGCCCACGGCGCGCGGGGTCTGGCCATCGGCAGGGTCTTCACCCGGGACGGCCTCCTGGTCGCCACGGTGGCACAGGAGGGCCTGATCCGGCCGCCCCGCGGCTGACCTGTGGCTGACCCGCGCACGGCGCTGGTCCAGAGGGCCTTACCATTACATCGCTGTAGTTCGTGACAGACACGCCGAGAGCGTGGTTTCGTGTGTCTACTCGTGTGACGGTTGACGACTCCTGGGGCTGATGAGCGCGAGGCACAGCGACGTGCCTCGTCGTGTCCGGTGGTCGCGACGTCCTCCGCGCGCCCACCTCGAGGACGTCCTCACCATGCCCCCCTGGTCCCCCCTCCCGTCCGAGCCCCGTGCCGTCCGTGGCCGCCCCTGGTCCACCCGCGTCGTGCTGGGCGCCACCGGACTGGCCCTGGTGTGCCCCACCCTCGTGCTCGCCGCGCCGGCGGGTGCGGCGCCGGACACGGCGTACGAGGTGCCGTTCCCGTGCGGCCAGACCTGGACCGGCACGACACGGTCCAGCCACAGCCCCAGCTCGCGGGCGATCGACTGGAACCGCACCGACGACGTCGACGACCCCGTCGTCGCCGCCGCGCCCGGCGTCGTCACCACGGCGGCGCCCACCGGCACCTCCGGCTACGGCCACTACGTGGTCATCGACCACGGCGGCGGGGAGAGCACCCTCTACGCCCACCTCAACGACGTCGTCGTCGTGACCGGTCAGAGCGTCGACCAGGGCGCCCAGATCGGCACCCTGGGCTCGACGGGCAACTCCACCGGCCCCCACCTGCACTTCGAGGAGCGCCAGGACCGCTCGGTGATCGAGGCGTGGTTCCACGGCGCCCCGTTCGTCTACGGCAGCACGGTCGACTCGCAGAACTGCGTGGACGTGCCGCTGGCCGGCAACTTCGCCGGCGACGCACCCGCGGAGCTCGCGGTCTACCGGCGTGCGGGCACCTCGGAGTTCCGGATCCAGCGGCCCCGTGCCAAGCCCCGCGTCGTGCGGCTGGGCACGTCGACCGACGACCCCGTGGTCGGTGACTGGGACGGTGACGGGCTCACCAACCCGGGCGTGCGCACACCGTCGACCAAGACCTTCACGCTGAAGACCGGGGCCGGGCTCGCCACGGTCGTGCTCGGCAACGCCACCGACGAGCCCGTCGCCGGCGACTGGGACGGCGACGGCCTGTGGGAGGTCGGTGTGTGGCGCGCCAAGACCGCGCAGTTCCGGATGCGGGCCGCCGACGGCACGGTGTCGACCGCCGTGCTGGGCGACGCCGACGACATCCCGGTCACCGGCGACTGGGACGGCAACGGCACCACCGACCTCGGCGTCTACGACCAGGCCACCGCGACCTTCACGCTGCGCCGCGTCGACGACGACGGGCTGGCCTGGACCGCCGACGTGGTCTTCGGCGAGCCCGGCGACCTGCCCGTGGTGGGCGACTGGGACGGCAACCTGCGCACCGACGTCGGCGTCTGGGACCCCGCCACCGCGACCTTCTCCGAGCGTCGGGCGACCTCACCCACGGCTGCTCGGGCCACGGTGCAGGACCTGAGGTTCGGCCGGGCGCGCTGAGGGCCGGCCCGGCACGCCCGGGCCGGGCCGGGCTCGGGTCGGTCGGGGTGCCGTCGGTCGGGGAACTGTCAGTCGGCGGCGAGGCGGGGGTAGTCGCTCCTGCGTCGGGGGTCGTCGGGGGCGACCGCGTGGGTCCGCCCCCACACGAGGAGCGCGTCCAGCACCGGCAGCAGGTCGTGTCCCGCGGGGGTGAGCGCGTAGCCGCCCCGCGCGCCCGCCGTGTCGCCCGCGGTGTCGGAGGTGCGGCGCACGACGCCGGACGCCTCGAGCGAGCGCAGGCGCGCGGCCACCCGGTCGCGAGGCGCCCCGGTGCCCCGCACGATGTCGGTGAAGCGCCCGCTGCCCATCGCCAGCTCGCGCACGACCAGCAGCGACCACCGCTCGCCGACCACCTCGAGCGCCGCCGCGGCCGGGCAGGGCCGCCCCGGCAGCGAGTCGAGCGCGACCTGGGGCACTGCGGGGGTCGAGTCGGGGGTGGAGTCGGGGGTCGAGACCGCCGGGGAGACCGGTGGGCGGATCAAAGAGTCGTTCACCGGTCCCTGCCCCCGGCGCCGGCCGGCCGGGCGCGCCGAGGCGTGCGACGGGGTGTCCAGGAGGTCCTCACCTGTGTACTGTCCTGCGGTGTGAGTTTGAATGTCAAACCCTCTTCCGGTCGCGTCAGCACGGGCCGGGAGGCGGGGGCGCGGGCGCTGCCCGTCGTCGCGCTGGGCACGGCCCTGGTCCTGGTCACCTACGTCACCCCGATGGCCACGCTGCCCGCCGCGGCCGCCGACCTGGGTGCCGGTCCCGCCGCGCAGGCGTGGGTGCTGAGCTCGATGAGCGTCGGCCTCGCCGGAGCCCTCCTCGCCACCGGCGTGCTCGGCGACGCCCTCGGTCGACGCCGCGTCTACCTCGCCGGCCTGGCGGCGGTCGGTGCCGGTGCCCTCGTGTGCGCGATCGCCCAGGAGCCGCTCCTGCTGATCGGGGCCCGCGTAGTGCAGGGCGTGGGCGGCGCCGCCGTGCTGGCCTGCGGGCTGGCCCTGCTCGCCCACACCCACGCCCCGGGGCCCGCGCGGGCCCATGCGACGTCGGTGTGGGGCGCCAGCGTCGGGCTGGGCATCGCCACCGGCGCCCTCCTCGCCGCCGCACTCGACCTCGGGTCGGGATGGCGCGAGACCTACGTCGTCACCGCAGCGCTGGCCGCGCTGCTGCTGGTCCCCTCGGTGCGGGCGCTGCCCGTCTCCACGCCCGCGGCGCGGCGCGTCGACCTGCCCGGGCTCGCCCTGCTGGTGCTCGGCATGTCGTGCCTGGTCGCGGCGCTGACGGAGGGGCGTGACGGCGTCGACGGCCCGGTGGTCGGCCTCGTCGTCGGTGGGGTCCTCGCGCTGGCGGCCATGGTGGTCGTCGAGCGGCGCGTGCGCGAGCCGCTGGTGGAGCCCGCGCTGCTGGCGCACCCGCGGTTCCGGGCGGCGACCGGGGGATCGCTGGTGCTCGGCCTCGGGATGATCGGCATCTCGTCGTACGTGCCGACGCTGGCGCAGGCCGGGCTGGGGGAGAGCCTGTGGGTCGGCAGCCTGCTCGTCGTGGCCTGGGCCGCGGCGAGCGTGGTGGCCTCGCTGCTGGTGCGCCTCGTGCGCCACCCGCTCGAGGGCGGCAGGCCCGTGGCGGTGGTGCTGCTCGTCGTGGCCGGTGGGCAGATGATCGGCTTCGGGCTCGACGAGGGCTCCGCGGTGACCCGGGTGGCGCTCGCCATGGTGGTCTCCGGTCTGGGCACCGGGGTGCTCAACGCACTGCTCGGACGCGAGGCGGTCGCCAGCGTGCCGCCGGCGCGCGCCGCCATGGGCTCGGGCGCCAACAACACCGCCCGCTACCTCGGCGCCGCCTGTGGCATCACCCTCACCGTGACCCTCGCGGCGCACGCCGGGTCGGGCGACACGGCACCGGCCGCGCTGGTCGCGGGCTGGAACGTCGCCGTCGTCGTGTCGGCCTCGCTCACCGTGCTCGGTGCCGCCGCCATCGCCGTCCTGGGGCGGCCCCGGACGTGAGCGCGCCCTCCTCGCCGGGGCGAGGAGGGCGCGATCGGCCGCCGCGACCGGGCCTGGTGACCGGGCGTGGTGACCGGGCGTGGTGACCGGGCGTCGTGACCGGGCGTGGTGACCGGGAGTCGTGACCGGGAGTCGTGACCGGGCGGGCGGTCTCAGAGCGCGGTGCTGCGTCCCACCACGTGCGGGGCGCCGGACCGCGGGTTGGTCAGCGCGAACGCGATGCCGTCGTCGAGCACCCGGGTGCCGAGCTCGACCGAGCCCGGCAGCAGGATCGGCTTCTTGAAGGCCGCGTCGACGCGCACCGCGTCGGGCAGCCGGTTCTCGATCGCGGCCACGCAGCGCGCCAGGCTCCACATGCCGTGGGCGATCTGGCGCGGGAAGCCCAGGGCCTTGGCCGTCCACGGGTACAGGTGGATCGGGTTGTGGTCGCCCGAGACGGCGGCGTAGCGGCGGCCCAGGTCGCCGGGCAGGCGCCACACGGTGCCGTTGGGCGAGGTGTCGGGGAAGGAGGATCCACTCGGTGCGTCGGCGTCGCCGCGTCCGCGGCGCAGGTAGGTCGAGGTGCTCTCCCAGACCAGCTCCTCGCCCACCCGTGCCTCGGCCACGAACTCGTAGACCGTGCCCTTGGGGTGGGGGCGGGGGGCTCCCACGCTGGTCGTCACGGCCAGGCTCTCGCCCACCGCGACCGGCCGGTGGCCGGTCACCGCGTTCTCCAGGTGCACCGTGCCGATGGCGGGTGCGGGGAACGACGGCTCGGTCATGATCGCCATGTGCAGCGGGAAGGCGAGCATGTGGGGGTAGGTCAGCGGCGCGGTGTCCTTGCTCGGGAAGCCGCAGACCTCGGCGTAGGCCTCGACGTGGGCCCGCTCGACGGTCACCGGCGGCCGGGTGAAGGTGAGCCCGGCGAAGGACGACGCCGGCCCCTTCCTCACACCGGGCAGGGAGCCGACGACGGGGATCGACGGGAGGGCGGCCTTGAGCAGCGTGGGCACGGCCCCGGAGCCGGGGGTGACCAGGCGGGGGGACTGCGGCGCCCCGGTGCCGGCCACGTCAGGCCCCCAGCATCATCTGGCCGCACACGCGGACCACGTTGCCGTTGACGGCGCTCGACGCGGGGTCGGCGTACCAGGCCACGGTCTCGGCGACGTCGACGGGCAGACCGCCCTGCGACATCGCGTTGAGGCGCTGACCGACCTCGCGGGTCGCGAACGGCACCGCCGCGGTCATCTGCGTGATGATGAAGCCCGGCGCCACGGCGTTGACGGTGATGCCGTCGGTGAGCTCGCCCTTGAGGGAGTCGACGAGGCCGATGACGCCGGCCTTGGAGGCGGCGTAGTTGGTCTGGCCGACGTTGCCCGCGATGCCGGCGATGCTCGCCACGCCGACGATCGAGCCGTGGGCGTTGACGACGCCCTGGTCGAGCAGCTCGCGGCTGATGCGCTCCGGGGCGGTGAGGTTGACGGCGATGACCGACTCCCAGCGGTCCTCCGACATGTTGGCGAGCTTCTTGTCGCGGGTGATGCCGGCGTTGTGGACCACGACGTCGACGCCGCCGTGCTTGTCCTTGAGGTGCTGGGCGATCCGCTGCGGGGCGTCCTTCGCGGTGATGTCGAGGGTCAGCCAGTCACCGTCGAGCTCGTTCATGAGCTTCACCAGGCCGTCGGCGGCCTGGGGCACGTCGACGCCCACGACGGTGGCGCCGTCGCGGTGCAGGACCCGCGCGATCTGCTCGCCGATCCCGCGGCTGGCGCCGGTCACGAGGGCCACCTTGCCGGCCAGGGGGCGGGTCCAGTCGGTGACCGCGGGCGCGTCGGTCGAGCCGGTGGCGCCGATGCGCACGACCTGGCCCGACACGTAGGCCGACTTCGGGGAGAGCAGGAAGCCCAGCGTGCTGGCGACCGACGCCTCGGCGCCCTCGGCGACGTAGACCAACTGCACCGTGCCGCCGCGACCGATCTCCTTGCCCAGGCTGCGGGTGAAGCCCTCCAGGGCGCGCTGCGCGACGCGCTCGCCCCCCTCGAGGAGCTCCGGCGGGGTGCCGAGCACGACGACGCGCGGGCAGGTCGCGAGGCTGCGCATGAGCGGGGTGAAGAAGTCGCGCAGGGCGATGAGCTGGTCGGAGGACGTGAGGCCGGTGGCGTCGAAGACCAGGCCCTTGAGCCTGGATCCCTCGGCCGGGGCGTCGGTGCTCTCGACGCCGAGCTGGGAGAGGATGCCGCCGAGCGACTCGGCGAGGCGGCCGCGTCCCCCGACGGCGACGATGCCGTCGACGAGCGGAGCGCCCTCGGCGTACCGCTCGAGCTTCATGGGGGCGGGGAGGCCGAGGTTCTTGACCAGCAGCTTTCCGAGCGGGGACTGCGAGAAGCTCTGGTACTTGTCGCTCATGCGGGTGGTCCTCCGTGTGGTGGTGGGAGATCGTGGGGCACGGTCATGCAACCCGATGTGTAACTCAGCGTCCACACATCGTGACGTGCCCCTCACAGGCTTCACTGCGAGGCCTGTCGACGCAAGGATGACCCTATGCAACCCACCACTCGTCGCGTCGCCGTCATCGGCGGCAACCGCATCCCCTTCGCCCGGTCCAACACGGTCTACTCCGACGCGTCGAACCAGGACATGCTCACCGCCGCCATCGACGGCCTCGTGACCCGCTTCGGCCTCGAGGGCGAGCGCCTCGGCGAGGTCGTGGCCGGAGCCGTGCTCAAGCACAGCCGTGACTTCAACCTCACCCGCGAGGCGGTGCTGGGCTCCAAGCTCTCACCCGAGACCCCCGCCACCGACATCCAGCAGGCCTGCGGCACCGGTCTCCAGGCGGCGATCCAGGTCGCGAACAAGATCGCCCTGGGCCAGATCGAGGTCGGTATCGCCGGTGGCTCGGACACCACCTCCGACGCACCGATCGCCGTGGGGGAGGGACTGCGCAAGATCCTCCTCGAGGCCAACCGGGCCAAGGACCTCAAGGGTCGCCTCGCGGCCCTGGCCAAGGTGCGTCCCGGCGACCTCGTGCCGAGCATCCCCCAGAACGGCGAACCCCGCACCGGGCTGGCCATGGGTGATCACGCCGCGCTCACCGCGCTGGAGTGGCAGGTGGGTCGTGAGGAGCAGGACGCCCTCGCCGCGACCTCCCACCAGAACCTCGCCAAGGCCTACGAGGCCGGCTTCCTCGACGACCAGATCACCCCCTTCCGCGGGCTCGAACGCGACCAGAACCTGCGCCCCGACTCCTCGGTGGAGAAGCTGGCCAAGCTCAAGCCGGTCTTCGGCAAGGGCGAGGCCGCGACGATGACCGCGGGCAACTCCACCCCGCTCACCGACGGTGCCTCGGTGGTGCTGCTCGCCTCGGAGGAGTGGGCCGAGGAGAAGGGCCTGCCCGTGCTGGCCTACCTCACGGCCTACGAGACCGCCGCGGTCGACTACGTGCACGGCGGCGAGGGTCTGTTGATGGCCCCCGCCTACGCGATGGCGCGCATGCTGCAGCGCGAGGGCCTGAGCCTGCAGGACTTCGACTTCTACGAGATCCACGAGGCGTTCGCCTCGCAGGTGCTCTCGACCCTCAAGGCCTGGGAGGACCCGGTCTTCTGCAAGGAGCGCCTGGGTCTCGACGCCCCGCTCGGCTCGATCGACCGCTCCAAGCTCAACGTCAACGGGTCCTCGCTCGCCGCGGGGCACCCGTTCGCCGCCACCGGCGGACGGATCGTCAACGTCCTCGCCAAGCTGCTCGCGGAGAAGGGCAGCGGTCGGGGAGTCATCTCGGTCTGCGCTGCCGGCGGTCAGGGCGTCACCGCGATCCTCGAGCGCCCCTGAGTCTCCACCGCACACCCACCAGGCCCGTCCGACGAACGTCGGGCGGGCCTGGTGCGTCGGGACCGGGGTGTCCTAGACGCCGAGGGACGCCATGGCCAGCGCAGAGGCGACGAGGTACTGACGCACCTGCTCCGGCGAGATCTCACCGACGGTGGGGATGCCCGGCGCCGCCTCCTTGACGAGGATCCCGACCCGCGCGAGCTGCAGGGCGCCGAGGCCGCTGGCGTACAGCGTGTTGGCCAGCAGGGTCGGGTCGCCGACACCGAAGGCCCCGCGTCTGGTGCCGTCCTCCAGGACCGTGGAGAGCACGGCCAGGCACGTCGAGATGCCCCGGCCGAGGCGGAAGAGGGCACCCTCGGAGATCTCGTCGAGGAGCTCGGGGCCGGAGCGCCGCATGAGGGCCTGGGCGCAGTCGACGAAGGCCGGGTGGGCCAGCCCGTAGTCGACGAAGGCGCCGACGATCAGCTGCAGACGCTCCCGCGGCTCCTCGGCCGAGGCAGCGGCGGCCTGGAGCGCGGCGTGGAGCTCCTCGAGGTAGCCCACCAGCGTGAGGGCGAAGAGCTCCTCCTTGCCGGTGAAGTGGCGGTAGACGATCGCTCGGTTGATGCCGACGGCCTTGGCGATGTCCTCGATCTGGGCGTCGCGCACCCCGCGCTGGTCGAAGAGCGCGCGGGTCGCCGCGATGATCTCCTTCTCGCGGGCGCGCCGGCGCGCAGCCGCGGCGGATCGCCGTCCGTCCGTCTCTGAGGCAGTGACCATCCCCGTATCGTACGACTGGTGCAACTCGCAGTTGCACGGCTGTGACGGGACCGTCAGTCCTCGTCGTGCGGTGGGTCCGGATCTGGTCGGGCACCTGCGGCGCGGCGGCGGGTCCTGCCCCAGCCTGAGGGCGTGGCGTGTGCGTCGGACCGGTCCTCCGAGGCGTCGTGCGGGCCCAGCGCGTCGCCGGGCGTGGAGCATGCGCGCGAGCCGGTCTCCGACAGACCTGTCGGTGGGAGGAACTCCGGTCGGCCGTCCGAGCCCGTCCGCACCTGCCACGGTGTGTCGTGGATGGTGCGGTGGTGGTGCCCGCAGAGCAGCGCCAGGTTGCCCAGGGCGGTGGGGCCGCCGTCGGCCCAGTGCTCGACGTGGTGGGCGTGGCACATCACCGGGGGACGTCCGCAGCCGGGGAAGGTGCAGTGGGTGTCGCGAGCCACCAGGGCGCGCCACAGCGAGGCTGAGACCACGCGCGCCTCGCGGCCCAGGTCGAGCACGGCGGACTCCGCGCCGAGGACGGCGGGGATGACGGTGGCGTCGCACGCCATCCGCCGCACCGTGCCGGCGCTCAGCGTGAGGCCGTCGTCGGTCTCCCCGCCGCGCGTGGCGCCGACGGCGTCCCGCAGTTGCTCCCAGGGGATCGTGACGCTCACGCGGGTGCGCTCGCCGTGCGATCCGGGCACCGCGTCGGTGTCGAGCGCGTGCTGCGCCACCTGCACCAGGGCGTCCCAGGTGCGGGCGCCGTGGTCCCGGGGGTCGCTGAGCCGCTCACCGGTCTGCGGGTCGACCGACGGGGCGGGGGCGGTGAGCGGCAGCAGCGCCTGGCGCAGGACCGCGGCGTCCTCGGCGCTGCCGCGCCCGCGGACCCTGACCCCGCCCGCGCCGTCGTCGCTGATCGACAGGAACCGACGGCGGTGGGACGCGCGGGCCAGACGGTCGCGCTGGCGCTCGCGCTCCCGCGCGGCGCGCCCGGGGTCCACCTCGTCGACCACGCGTACGGCGGCCCGCGCGAGGTCGGTCGCGTGGAGGTGGTCGGCCTTCTCCAGCAGCGAGGTCTCGGCCCGCGTACGCAGGGCGGTCTCGGCGGGCAGCTCCTCGACGGCGTCGATCACGAGGGCGGCCTGCTCGGGGCTGACGGTGCCGGCGACGAGGGCGGCCAGCGTGGCCGCCCGGTCGCCGGCCAGCTCGTGGGCGTGGGCGACGGCCTGGCGACCCTGGGAGACCCGGAGACCCGCGACGTGGGTCAGCCAGTCGGCGGTGGAGCCCCAGCCCAGGCTGCGGCGGGCGAGGTCGCGACGATCGATCTCCACGAGGGCCCGCGCCTCGGCGGCCCGCAGTGCCGACCGGGCCGCGACGAGGTCGAGGGCGCTCGCCAGCAGGTCGTCGTCGCCGAGCACGTCCCAGGGCGCGTCGGCCAGGGCGCCGAGGGCGGCCCGGGCCCGCGCGGCGAGGGTCTCGGGTGGCCGCGTCGCGGCCGAGGTGAGGGCGGTCATGGACATGGCCACAGCCAACCGTCCACGCCGTCCGCGGGGGCCGATGGTGGGTGCACCTGGGGAGCATTGACGCCACGACCGCGGCTGTGGACGCCTCGTGGTCAGCGGAGGAGGCCGACACGGTGGTGTGCCGGGCTCGGTGGGGGTCGGGGCTACTTCCTCGCGCGTCGCCGGGTCAGGGGGCGGTGGAGAGCTCGACCTCGAAGGTCGTGGCCCTCGCGAACTCGTCCAGCGAGGTGAGGCCGATCGTCGTCGCCGCTCCGGACTCCACCAGGGACAGGCCGGTCAGCGTGCCCAGCCTCTGCTGCCCACCGACGGCTGTGACCTCGACGCGGACGTCGACAGCGTCCTGGCCGTCGTTCGTGACGCGGATCGAGCCCGTGAAGTACCCGAGCGACTGGTCGTTGGTCACCCTCAGGTCGGTCCATGAGTAGCGCCCCGCGTCGCCGCCGGAGGCCGAGCGGAGCTCGTCGGCCCCGACCGTGTCGGTCGTGGTGACCTCCTCGACATCGGTCGGGTCCCGGTCCGCCCCGCCCCCGGCGGGCCCCGTGCATCCGCCGCTCAGGAGGACGGCGCCGACGAGGCCCGCCGCCACCACGATGGGCGGCATCCTCATGGTGTGTGCCCCTCTCGGAAGTGCGCCCGCACGGCGGCGATCGTGTCGGCCTGCTCGGGGCCCTTGTCGTCGCGGTAGCGCACGACCCGGGCGAAGCGCAGCGCCAGCCCACCGGGGTAGCGGGTCGAGCGCTGCACGCCGTCGAGCGCGATCTCGACAACCTGCTCGGGGCGCACGTGGACCACGTGGCCCTCGCGGTGGGTCTCGAGGCCCAGGAACCGCTCGGTCTGCCAGGCCAGCGTCTCGTCGGTCATGCCCTTGAAGGTCTTGCCCAGCATCACGAAACCGCCGGCGCCGTCGGCGGCGCCGAGGTGGATGTTCGACAGCAGGCCCGTGCGGCGACCCGAGCCCCACTCCGCGGCGAGCACGACGAGGTCGAGGGTGTGCACCGGCTTGACCTTGACCCAGCCCGCGCCGCGGCGGCCCGCGTCGTAGGAGGACGACAGCGACTTCACCACCACCCCCTCGTGGCCGGCGGCGACGACCTCGGCGGCGAAGTCCTGGGCCTGCCGCCCGGACGGGCCCGCGAGACGGGCCACCCGGTGCTCGGCGGGCACGAGCGCGTCGAGCGCGGCGAGGCGGGTCTCGAGGGGCTCGTCGAGCAGGTCGCGGCCGTCGAGGTGGAGGATGTCGAAGAAGTACGGGGTGACGTGGAGCCCGTCGTCGCTGGCGCCCTGCGCCGTGCGCGAGGCGGTGTCCTGGAACGCGCGCGGTCGACCGTGCTCGTCGAGGGAGAGGGCCTCGCCGTCGAGGACCACGCTCTCGGCGTCGAGGGCGAGGGTCACGGCGACGACCTCGGGCAGCCGGTGGGTGATGTCGTCGAGGGAGCGGGTCGCGATGACGACCTCCTCGCCGCGGCGGTGCACCTGCACCCGGATGCCGTCGAGCTTGGTGTCGACGACCACGCCACCACCCACGGCTCCGGCCTTGACCAGGCCCGCCGCCACGTCCGGCGCCGAGGAGGCGAGCATGGGCAGCACCGGCCGCCCCACCTCGAGCCCGAAGCCGGCCAACGCGTCGGCGCCCCCGGTGAGGGCGGCCACCCCGGCGGCCACGGTCGAGCCCGCCAGCATCGCCGCGCGGCGCACGTCGGCGACCGGCACCTGCGCCACGGCGGCCACGGCCTCCTGCACGACGGCGTCGAGCGCGCCCTGCCGCACCTCGCCGGTGACGGCCCCGCGCAGCCAGGCCTGCTCGGCGGCGTCGGCGCGCCCGAAGAGGTCGGCCACGGCGGCGGCGCGAGCCGACTGCGAGCCCGGGCCCGCGAGCGCCGACAGCGCCGTGAAGGCCCGGTCGACCTCGACCACGTCGAGCCCCGCCGTCTCGGCGGGCGGCGGCAGGTCGGCGACCGACCGCCACCCGAGACCGGTGCGACGCTGGCGCAGGGAGCCGCCGAGGTAGGTGACCACGACGTCGACCTCGTCGGGCCGGGCGTGGTCGAGCCGGCGCAGGAGTGCGGCCAGGGCCTCGACCTTCGCCTTGCGGGAGCGGGTCGCGGCCACCGCCTCGGAGGTGGCGACGACGTCGGCGAGCAGCATCCCCCCATTGTGGCGACCCCCACCGACACCGCCTCACCCCGACGAGGGCCCGCGGGTCGACGTCCCTCGGTCCGGGCGCGCACCGTCGGCGCCCTGGCGTAGCGTCGTGCCCGTGAGCGAGTCGTCGGCGACCAGCGGCGGGCAGGTCAGGGTGTGGCGCCCGGCGTGGGCCTGTCCGGCGGCGCGGGTGCTGCGGCTGCACAAGCGCGGCGGCGGCGACCCGACCTACCGCATCGACGGTGAGCGGCACTGGCGCGGCATCCGCACCCCGGAGGGGCCCGCCACCCTGCTGGTGCACCCCCGCCCGGGCCTGGGCGAGGTGCACGCCGAGGCGTGGGGGCCCGGGGCGTCCTGGGCCCTGGAGTCGGTGCCGGCGATGCTGGGCGCCGACGACGACTGGTCCGGTTTCGAGCCCCGCCACCCCGTCGTGGCCGAGGCCCGCCGCCTCCACCCCGACCTGCGCCTGGGCCGCACCGGCCTGGTCATGGAGGCGCTGGTGCCGGCGATCCTGGAGCAGAAGGTCACCGGCCAGGAGGCGTTCGCGGGCTTCCGGATGCTCGTCCACCGCTTCGGTGAGCGCGCGCCGGGTCCGGGGGAGCAGCTGCGGCTGTGGGTGCAGCCGCCACCGGAGCGGCTGCGCACCATCGCCTCGTGGGAGTGGCTCCAGCTGCACGTCGATCCCCAGCGCTCGCGCACCCTGGTCACGGCCGCGCGCGTGGCCGACGCCCTCGAGCGCACGGCCACCCTCGCCCCCGAGGAGGCCGACCGGCGGCTCCGGACCTTGCCCGGCATCGGGGTGTGGACGAGCGCGGAGGTCCGCCAGCGCGCCCACGGCGATCCCGACGCCGTCTCCTTCGGGGACTACCACGTGGCCAAGGACGTCGGGTGGGCGCTGACGGGCGAGCCGTTCGACGACGAGGCGATGGCGGCCTACCTCGAGCCGTGGCGTCCCCACCGGGGGCGGGTGCCGATGCTGCTGGGGGCGGCCGGCCTCCACCGGCCGCGCCGCGGCGCGAAGATGGCGCCGCGCACCCACCTGCCCTCCCGCGTCACCCGCCCCTGAGCGGTGGGGTGTGCCGCCGCGGCGGGCGGAGAGGTCAGCCGGCCAGGCGCTCCAGCGCGTCCTGGTCGATGACGGTGATGGTGCGCTGGCGCACCTCGATGACGCCGCGACGCGAGAGCGAGGCCAGGGCCTTGTTGACCGTCTCGCGCGCCGAGCCCACGAGCTGGGCGAGCTCCTCCTGGGTGAGCTGGTGCTCGACCCTGAGGTGGCCCTCGTCGGTGGTGGTGCCGAACTTCGAGGCCAGGTGGCGCACGGTGCGAGCCACGCGGCTCGGCACGTCGGCGAAGGCGAGGTCGGAGACGGTGTCGTTGGAGCGGCGCAGCCGGCGGGCGAGGTCCTGCAGCAGCGCCACCGCGATCGCCGGGTCGCGCTCGAGCTCGCGGTCGAAGACGTCCCGCTCCAGCTCCAGCAGGTGTGCGCGGGTGATGGCGGTGACCGTGGCGCCGCGCTCGCGGCCGTCGAGCAGGGCCATCTCGCCCAGCATCTCGCCGGGGCCCACCACCGCCAGGATGGTCGGGCGCTCGTCGCGGTTGGCGCGGGTGACCTTCAGCGCGCCCTCGCGCACGAGGTACATCGTCTCGTGCCGGTCGCCCTGGGCGAACAGCGTGGCGCCGCGCTCCACGACGACCTCGGTCATCAGGGGAAGCAGGGCCGCGACGGCGCCGAGGTCGTCCGGTGTGGTGGGGCCGGGGTCGAGCGGGGTCACGGATCCTCCGAGAGGCAGGGAGTCGGGCACGTCACCACATGATCGGACACGACGGGGGGTCGAGGCGAGCGGACGCCGGATGAGGTACGCCACTCCCGCTCGCCGGCGCCTGGCCCCGGGGGCCCGACGCGCCGGTCCGCGGGGTCCCAGGACGGTTGCTGCGACTCCGTGTCACACTCACGTGAGCCGAGTCACACCTGCCGGAGGACCGATGAGCACCGACCTCGACCTGCTGCGCACCGCCGACCGCGAGTCCGCCGCCGCCTTCTTCGCCGCGGCCCCCGCCGAGGGTCTGGTCGCCGCGGTCGCCGCGACGCCCGACGACCGGCTCGTCGAGCTCCTCGGGCGCCCCCAGGTCCGCGCCGCCGCCGTCACCGGCATCCTGCGACGCCTCGACGAGTACGCCGACCCCGCGCGGCTGGCCGACCTCAAGGGCTCGGTCCGCTTCGAGCTGGCCACCAGCGACGGTGGGGTCGAGACGCGGGGCCTGGCCTTCGCCGACGGGGTCATCGAGCCCCTCGTGGAGGCGTCCGCCCTCGGGGCGGACCCCGCGGGGGCCGACGTCGTCCTGCGCAGCACCCTGCTGCGCTTCGCCCGGCTCGTCACCGGCCAGGGCAACGCGGCCCTCGACTACCTCGCGGGCCACCTCGAGGTCGAGGGCGACGCGATGCTGGCGCTGGGCGTCGGTGGCCTGTTCCGGGTGCCCGGCCACGACGAGGTGGCCGTCGACCCCACCGCCCTCGACCCGGTCGAGGTCGCCACGGCGGTCGCGGAGGCGAGCACCGACCACCTGCGCTCGGTCATGGCCGGCGGCTTCCGACCGGTCGTGCTCGACGAGGTCTTCCGCCGCCTGCCCGACTTCGTCGACGCCCGCCGCTCCTCGCGGCTGCGCGTCGCCGTCGGCTTCCGCCTGGCGCCCAGCGGCGACCTCCCGGCCGACCGCTACCTGGTGCGCATCGACCGCGGGCACACCACCGTGGAGCGCACCGAGACCGGCGACGACGGTCGGGACGGTCGGGACGCCACCATCGTGTGCGAGGCCCACGACTTCCTGCGCCTGGCCACGGGCCAGCTCAGCGTCATGACCGGCGTGCTCCGCGGCCAGCTGAAGGTCCGCGGCGACCGGGCCAAGGCGCTGCAGCTCGCCGGGGCCATCGACTTCCCGAGGGCCGCCCCGCAGCGCGCCCGGCGCTGAGGCCCGACCAGCCCGGTCCCGACCAGCCCGGTCCGGAGCAGCCCGGACCGGAGCGCCGGTCCCGAGCGGTCGAGCCGCCGAGCCGGCGGAGCGGCGCGCCTCAGAGCAGGGGGCGCAGCGGGCGCAGCACGAGCTCGGTGAACTTGCGGTGCAGGTCGCGGGCCTCCCACTCGCCACGGGTGAGCTCGAGGCTGTTGGACTCGTCGACCATCCAGATCTCCTCCAGCGTCTTGGCCAGCGACTCGTCGATGACCTCGACGTTGACCTCGTAGTTGCCCGAGAGGCTCAGCCGGTCGATGTTGGCGGTGCCGACCGTGGTCCACGTGCCGTCGACGGTGGCGGTCTTGGCGTGCACCATCGCGTCGCGGAAGCGGAAGATGCGCACCCCGGCGTCGAGCAGCTGGGAGAAGTAGCCGCGCGAGATCCAGTCGGCCACGATGTGGTTGGACTTCAGCGGCACCAGCAGGCGCACGTCGACCCCGCGGCGCGCGGCGGCCCGCAGGGCGTCGACGAAGTCCTGGTCGGGGATGAAGTAGGCCTGCGTCATCCACACGTTGCGGCTGGCGCGGTTGATGGCCTCGAGGTACATCGACCGGATGGGGAACATCCACAGCCGCGGCACGTTGCGCTGGATCCGGATCCGCGGCTCCCACACCGAGCTGGTCTCCAGCAGCAGCGGCCGCTCGCTCACGCCGATGAGGCGACGGCGGTTGAGGTTCCAGAAGTCGGCGAAGGCACGCTGCAGGTCCCACACGCCGGGGCCGGTGATCCGCACGTGGGTGTCGCGCCACTCGGTCTCGTAGGCGTCGCCGATGTTGTAGCCGCCCACGAAGCCGACCGTGCTGTCGACGACCAGGATCTTGCGGTGGTCGCGGCCGTAGCGGCGGACGTCGAAGAAGCGCCAGCCGGCGGCGTAGACGGGGTAGCGCAGCACCTTGACCTGGCGGGGGAAGCGCTTGAAGACGGGGGAGACGACCAGGTTGGCGAACCCGTCGTAGATGCAGTAGACGTCGACGCCGCGGTCGGCGGCCGCGACGAGTGCGTGCTTGAACCGCTCGCCGGTCTGGTCGCCCTTCCAGATGTAGGTCTCGAAGAGGATCTGCCGCTCGGCGCCCTCGATGGCCGCGAGCATGTCCTCGTAGAGGTCCTGGCCGTAGGTGTAGGTCGTCACCGCGCCGTCGCCGATGTCCACCGTGCGCGGCGGCGTGGTCGGGAAGGGCTTGGGGTGCTTCCCGCGGCGGCGGTAGGAGTCGACCAGCGACATCGCGACCGCGATGACCAGGGGCACGCCGAAGACGCTCAGCAGGGTCCGGCGCAGCAGGGTGACCACACGGTCGGCGACGCTCGGCGGTCGCGGTCTCACGGGGACAACCTAGCGTCACGGTGGGGAGTGTCGGTGGCCGGTCGTAGGCTCGCAGCATGCGACCCGTCACCGATCTCGAGCGCCGCGTGGCCCCCTTCAAGGTCGTCTCCGACTACGAGCCCTCCGGAGACCAGCCGACCGCCATCAAGGAGATCACCCGCCGCATCAACGACGGGGTCGAGGACGTCGTCCTCCTCGGTGCCACCGGCACGGGCAAGACGGCCACCGTGGCCTGGGTGGCCGAGCAGGTGCAGCGCCCCATGCTGGTGCTCCAGCCCAACAAGACGCTGGCCGCGCAGTTCGCCAACGAGCTGCGCCAGCTCTTCCCCGACAACGCGGTCGAGTACTTCGTGAGCTACTACGACTACTACCAGCCCGAGGCCTACGTGCCGCAGACCGACACCTACATCGAGAAGGACTCCTCGATCAACGAGGAGGTCGAGCGGCTGCGGCACTCGGCCACCAACTCGCTGCTGACCCGACGCGACGTCATCGTGGTCTCGACGGTCTCCTGCATCTACGGCCTCGGCACCCCGCAGGAGTACGTCGACCGCATGCTGCGGCTCAAGGTCGGCGAGGAGCGCGACCGCGACTCGATCCTGCGCCAGCTGGTGGAGATCCAGTACACCCGCAACGACATGTCCTTCACCCGGGGCACCTTCCGGGTGCGCGGCGACACCCTCGAGATCTTCCCGGTCTACGAGGAGCACGCGATCCGCATCGAGTTCTTCGGCGACGAGATCGAGCGGCTCATGAGCCTGCACGCCGTCACCGGCGAGGTGCTCACCGAGGACACCGAGCTCTACGTCTTCCCCGCGACCCACTACGTCGCCGGCCCCGAGCGCATGGAGCGGGCCATCAAGGGCATCGAGCTGGAGCTGGAGGACCAGCTCGCCGCCTTCGAGAAGCAGGGCAAGCTGCTCGAGGCCCAGCGGCTGCGCATGCGCACGACCTACGACGTCGAGATGATGCGCCAGGTCGGCTCCTGCTCCGGCATCGAGAACTACTCGATGCACATGGACGGGCGCACCCACGGCTCGGCGCCCAACTGCCTGCTCGACTACTTCCCCGAGGACTACCTCCTCGTCGTCGACGAGTCCCACGTGGCGGTGCCGCAGATCGGTGGCATGTACGAGGGCGATATGTCGCGCAAGCGCAACCTCGTCGACCACGGCTTCCGCCTCCCCAGCGCCATGGACAACCGACCGCTGCGGTGGGAGGAGTTCCTCGAGCGGATCGGTCAGACGATCTACCTCTCCGCGACCCCGGGCGACTACGAGCTGGACAAGGTCGGCGGCGACACCGTCGAGCAGATCATCCGCCCGACCGGCCTCATCGACCCCGAGGTGGTGGTCAAGCCCACGAAGGGCCAGATCGACGACCTCATCCACGAGATCCGGCTGCGGGCGGAGAAGGACGAGCGGGTCCTGGTCACCACGCTGACCAAGAAGATGTCGGAGGACCTCACCGACTACCTCCTCGACGCCGGCATCCGCACCCGCTACCTCCACTCCGAGATCGACACCCTCAAGCGCATCGAGCTGCTGCGCGACCTGCGCCTGGGCGACTACGACGTGCTGGTCGGCATCAACCTGCTGCGCGAGGGCCTCGACCTGCCCGAGGTGTCGCTCGTCTCGATCCTCGACGCCGACAAGGAGGGCTTCCTGCGCTCCGACAAGTCGCTCATCCAGACCATCGGCCGAGCCGCGCGCAACGTGTCGGGCCAGGTGCACATGTACGCCGACAAGATCACCCCCTCGATGGAGATGGCGATCGAGGAGACCAACCGCCGCCGCGACAAGCAGATCGCCTACAACAAGGCCCACGGCGTCGACCCGATGCCGCTGCGCAAGAAGATCGCCGACATCACCGAGATGCTCGCCCGCGAGGACGAGAACACCCAGGCGCTGCTCGAGACCTGGGCCGGCACGGCCGCCACGGGACGCGCCGGCGGTGTGAAGGTCCGTCAGCCCACCCCGGTGCTGGGGGAGAAGGCCGCCGGGACCCACGCCCCCGACGTCTCGGGCATGCCCAGCGCCGACCTCGCCCAGCTCATCCAGGACCTCACCGAGCAGATGCGCACGGCGGCGGCCGAGTTGCAGTTCGAGGTCGCGGCCCGCATGCGCGACGAGATCTCCGACCTCAAGAAGGAGCTGCGGCAGATGATGGAGGCCACCAAGTGAGCCTGGCGGGCCCCGACGCGGCGGCGGTCGTGCGCGAGGTGCAGGTGACCCTCGACGCCGCCGACCCGCGCGGGCTGGCCGGCTTCTGGCGCGCCGTGCTGGGCTACGTCGACGACGAGCCCCCGGCTGGGTTCGACACGTGGGAGGCGGCCCTGGAGGCCTGGGGCGTGCCGCCCGAGGAGCGGGGGCGGGCCTGGGCCGTCCACGACCCCACCGGCAGCGGCCCGCGGCTGTTCTTCCAGCGGGTGCCCGAGGCGAAGACCACGAAGAACCGCGTGCACCTCGACGTGCGGGCCGCGCCGGGTCTCAGCGGCGAGGCGCGCATGGCCGCGCTCGAGGCCGAGTGCGAGCGCCTGGTCGCCCTGGGCGGCAGCCGGCTGCGGCGTGTGGACGCCGACGGCGCCGACGAGGGCATCATCGTGATGGCCGACCCCGAGGGCAACGAGTTCTGCCTCGACTGAGGCCCGGCCCCTGCCCCGACCACTGCTCCGACCACTGCTCCGACCACTGCTCCCAGCACCGGTCCGTCCGGCGCCCGACCCCTGGTGCGGCGCCGACGTCGCGCGGGAGCAGGATGGGGGAGTGAACCCGACCGTCGAGCCCACGCTCCGCGCGGCCCTCCCGGTGTGGACCGTCGGCCTGCTGATCTACCTGCTGGCGGTGTTCCACCGCTCCTCCCTGGCGGTCGCCGGCCTGGCCGCGACCGAGCGCTTCGACATCTCCGCGGCCCAGCTGGCCACCTTCACGATGCTGCAGCTGCTCGTCTACGCCGCGATGCAGGTGCCGGTCGGGCTGCTCGTCGACCGGTTCGGCTCGCGCAGCGTGCTGCTGACCGGCGCCGTCGTACTCTCCGCGGCCCAGG